>DATAMA010000047.1:0-3868 GCA_036260765.1 Desulfobacteria bacterium
GAACTGTTGAACCTGGAAGGGATGTTCCCGGAACTGCTCACGCCGGATTCCCCCAGTCAGCGGGTAGGCGGCCTTCCGCTCAAAGAATTTGACACGGTTAGGCATACTGTGCCGTTATTAAGCTTGGCAAACGCCTTTGGACCGGAAGATTTGCGGGAGTTTGACCGGAGAGTAAGGCAGGTCGTGCCAAAGGTTGAGTATGTCCTGGAATTAAAAATTGATGGCTTGACCGTGGCATTAACATATCGAGATGGCACATTTGTCACTGGGGCAACCCGGGGAGACGGTGTCAACGGGGAAAAGATCACCCAGAACCTGAAAACTGTGTACAGCGTGCCGCTCACCTTGCAAAAGCATTTCCCGCGCTTAGAAGTACGCGGTGAGGCTTACATGCCGAAGAAATCGTTTGAACAGTTAAATAACGAGCGCGAGGAGAACGGGGAACAGACTTTTGCGAATCCACGCAATGCGGCTGCCGGTTCGTTGCGCCAGCTTGACCCGAAAGTTACGGCATCCCGTAACCTGAAGGTCTTTGTGTATAACATCATTTATCAGGAAGGGACCGGGGTCAAAAGCCAGTCGGAGTCACTGGAGTTTCTTGCCGAGCAGGGCTTTCTAGTGAACCCGGATTACCGAATTTGCCAGAATATCGAAGAGGTGATTACTGCCTGTCTGGAGTGGGGGGAAAAACGGCACAGCTTGCCCTATGACATTGACGGGATGGTAATTAAGGTTAACAGCTTCGCGGCGCAGGAGGAATTAGGCGCCACGGCGAAAAGCCCGCGGTGGGCAATCGCTTATAAATTCCCCGCCCAACAGGAAGAGACTGTGGTTGAAGACATTTTTGTGCGGGTCGGGAGAACCGGGGTGCTTACTCCGACCGCTATTTTACGCCCGGTGCGCGTAGCCGGTTCGACTGTCAGCCGGGCAACCTTGCACAATCTCGACTTTATCCGCGAAAAGGATATTCGGATTGGCGACCATGTTCTGATCCAAAAGGCCGGCGATGTTATTCCTGAGGTTGTCGAAGTACTGCCGGCTAAAAGGACCGGGCAGGAACGGGTATTTACGATGCCGGCGGTGTGTCCGGAGTGTCAAGCGGAGGTCGTTCGACCGGAAAGCGAAGCGGCGCACCGGTGTACCGGGATCGCCTGTCCGGCAAAACAGCGGGAAGGGATAATCCATTTCGTGTCGCGCGACGCCATGAACATTGACGGATTAGGCCCGGCAGTAGTGGCCCAACTGCTTGATGCGCGGTTAATCCGGAATGCGGCGGATCTATATTATCTACAGTTTGCTGATTTGCTGAAATTGGAACGGATGGGTCAAAAATCGGCGGAAAACTTATTGGCAGCGATTAGTGCCAGCAAGGAGCAGGGATTGGCCCAATTGATTTTTGCGTTGGGCATCCGGCACGTCGGCGCTAGGGCCGGTAAATTGCTGGCTTCCCACTTTAAATCAATGGATGCGTTAAGCCGGGCCTCTGTCGACGAATTAACAGAAATTCCGGAGTTAGGGCCGGCAATGGCTGAGAGCATTGCTACCTTCTTCCGGCAGGAACAGAGCCAGGAATTTATCCGCAGGTTGGCCGAAGCCGGCGTGAATATGGTTGAGGAGAGCAAACAGCAGTCTGAAACCCTGGCCGGAAAAACTGTCGTCGTGACCGGGACTTTGGAAAAGTACGGGCGCAAGGAAATTGAAGAGGTTATCGAAGCGCACGGCGGAAAACCCTCAGGCAGTGTAAGTAAGAAAACTTCATTTGTCCTGGTCGGTAGTAGCCCTGGCAGCAAGTTGGACAAGGCTAAAACGCTGGGAGTCACCGTTTTGACAGAAGAGGAATTCGAGCGGCTGATTCAGGCTGGCCAACTTTAAAGCGCTTTTTGTCACATCCCTCCTTAACTTGCTGATAGTTGCCTAATTTGGTATATTTAACGTAATCCAGTATGCTCAAGGGATGGTGAAATTAGATGAAAATTACCAAAGAACAAGTAGAGCATGTCGCGATGCTGGCCCGCCTGGAATTAAGCGAGGACGAGAAAGAATTGTACACCGGGCAGCTTGATGCGATTCTCGCCTATGCGGCCAAGTTGGAGAAACTTGATACGACGGACATCCCCCCAACGGCGCACGTGTTGCCCCTTCATAATGTCTTCAGAGAAGATACGGTGAAACAGTCAATCAGCCGTGAAGCGGCTTTAGATAATGCCCCGGATGCGGAAGACGGTTTCTTTAAAGTACCGAGGATTGTTTAGTTATCGCAATACCAGTGGGAGGAAAAAGATGGACCTTACCCAATATACAGCACATGAACTGCATGACTTACTCGTAAACAAGCAAATCAGTGCCTCGGAAATCACCCGGAACGTTGTGGCGCGGATTGACCAGGTGGAAGATGAAGTCAAGGCATTTAACCTGATTACCCGCGAACGGGCACTGGAACAGGCGGCAATTGTTGACGCTAAAATAGCCAAGGGCGAAGAAATCGGCGCTTTGGCAGGAATCCCGATGGCGATCAAGGATAACATGTGCACCCAAGGGGTTCGGACTACCTGTAGTTCCAAAATCCTGGCGGATTTTGTGCCGCCGTACAACGCCACTGTCCTGGAGAAACTCTCAGAGGCTGGGGCAGGATTACTTGGAAAAGTGAACATGGACGAGTTTGCCATGGGCTCCTCAACGGAAAATTCGGCGTTCGCCAAAACGGCTAATCCATGGGACACTGAACGAGTACCCGGCGGTTCCTCCGGTGGGGCGGCGGCAGCGGTTGCGGCTGATGAGGCTGTGTTCAGCCTCGGCTCAGATACCGGCGGCTCGATCCGTCAGCCGGCTTCGTTTTGCGGTGTGGTGGGACTTAAACCTACCTACGGCCGCGTCTCCCGCTATGGCTTGATTGCCTATGCCTCTTCACTGGATCAGATCGGCCCCTTGACCAAAGATGTGACGGATTGTGCGTCCGTGCTCAATACCATTGCCGGTCCCGACCCGAAAGATTCGACGTCAGCGCCGCTGGATACGCCAGACTACACCCAATTTCTCGTGAATAATGTACAGGGCTTGCGGGTAGGGGTTCCCCAAGAGTATGTCGGGGAAGGGATTGACCCGGAGGTAGCCAAGGTAATTCGCCAGGCCATTGCCACCCTGGAAGATCTGGGTGCGCAGGTTGACGAATGCTCGCTGCCCCATACCGAATACGCAATGCCCGCGTATTATCTGATTGCACCTGCTGAGTGCAGTTCCAATTTGGCCCGTTATGATGGTGTGAGTTACGGTTACCGGGCACCTGACTCAGAAGATGTAGTGTCCATGTTCAAACGCAGCCGGGCAGCCGGATTCGGACCGGAGGTTAAGCGGCGGATTATGCTTGGTACCTATGCCTTGAGTTCAGGTTATTATGACGCATACTACTTGAAAGCGTTAAAAGTACGGACTTTGATCAAACGCGATTTTGACGAAGCATTTGAAAAGTTCGACGTTTTACTTTCGCCGACTTCACCGACAACGGCGTTTAAGTTCGGGGAGAAATCGGCGAATCCGTTGGCAATGTATCTCTCAGATATTTGTACTGTACCGATAAACCTGGCGGGTATTCCGGCAATTTCGCTGCCGTGCGGGTTTGTTAACGGTTTGCCGGTTGGGCTGCAACTAATGGGCAAGGCCTTTGATGAAGGCACATTATTGCGGACAGCTTATACCTTCGAGCAGAATGCCGGTTACTACAAGGCCAGACCTAGCTTGGGGGTGAAGTAGATGGTTGACGATTTTGAAATGGTCGCCGGGGTAGAAGTGCATACGGAACTTTGTACCAAGACAAAAATATTTTGCGGCTGTACGACTGAGTTCGGCGGCGAGCAGAATACCCACGTTTGTC
>DATAMA010000048.1:0-21616 GCA_036260765.1 Desulfobacteria bacterium
CAGGACGGAGGGGAACAGGTGGCCAGGCATAGAATTAGCTTGTCCTTGGCTGCTGTGATTATCTTCTTTGCAGTTTTGCTGACTCTGGTAAGTATCAGGTTTACGGCCATTGGCAAAAGCTTTCCCAATCCGGTTGGCAACTTAATGCAACAGATATTGGCCCCGCTTCAGAGCGGGGTTATGTCAGTTACCACCGGCATACAGGATGATTTTGCGGTACTTACGAATTTAGGCAAGACAAAACAAGAAAATAATCAGCTGAAGGCTAAGGTTGCCGAGCTTACCCGTGAAAATATTGAATTGCAACAAAAGGTTTTGGCGGGATTACGATACCAGGAATTAGAGAAGAAATTCAATGCCCCGGAAATATGGAATATGCAGACAGTTGGGGCGACAATCGTCGATCGGGACCCATCAAACTGGTATTATACGATTACAATTAACCGTGGTTCGGCAGACGGGGTCGTGGTAAACGATTGTGTAATCACTAATGCCGGACTTGTCGGTAAGGTGATTGCCGTGACTAATCATACCGCGGATGTCGTTTTGATTCTGGACAGTGAAGGCGAGGTTAGCGGTATGGTCCGCCAGAGCGATGGTTCGCCGGTTTATGGCGTCCTGCAAAGCAACTACCGACACGGTCCAATCGGTTCACAAGCAACCCTCGAAATGTCCGTGCCGAAAGCGGATAATGTTAAACCGGGCGAATTAGTGTTAACATCGGGTAAAGGCGGCGTTTTTCCGAAGGATATTCCCATTGGCACGGTACAAAATGTTGTACTTCAGAAAGGCGGTTTACTCAAAACCGCGACCATTACTCCATTGGTTAAGTTCGACCGTTTGGAAGAGGTTTTTGTTGTGCATAGCGGGGGACGGTAAAGATGCGCTATTTGGGAATTGCAGTCCTGTATGTGCTGGGACTGGTCCTGCAATCAACTTTGTTTAATTTTCTGAAGGTCGGCGGGGTAAAACCTGATTTGGTCCTCTTATTGGTTATTTACTTTGCATTTACCAATGGCCCGGTAAAAGGCGCCTTATTGGGATTAGGCCTCGGCCTGCTTGAGGATTTTTTTATCGGCTATTATTTCGGCATGAATGCCCTGGCTTTGCTGGTTAGCGGGTTTGTTGCCGGATGGTTTGAAACCGTAATGTACAAGGAGAATATCTTCATCGCCCTATTTGTCACATTTTTTCGGCTCTTTGATTGCCCAAACAGTGACGATATTTTGTGGAATTACAGCCGGCCTCGGCTGGCAACTTCCAGACAGTTGGAATACTGCGCTTAAAATAGCGATCTATAATGTATGTTTAGTTCCGTTCACTTATCCTTTCTTTCACAGAACAATCACAAAAGGCTGGCTGCGTTACCGCCCAAGACACGAGGAATAGCAAGCTTTTCCAGCGTGTAATTAAGTTTTGTTTGTGCTATGGTTACTCTGACTAGTGCTTTATATAGGTGGTAAATATGGAAGAACAGGAAAGAAAATATTTAAAAAAGCGATTAATCTTTCTGGTAATTGCGATTTTCCTTGCGTTTAGTTTAATCATATCGCGATTATGGAATTTACAAATCGCGCTGGGCAGCCAATTTGCCGCAAAAGCAAAAGGCAACGTTTTGCGTTATGTGAGCATACCTTCTTCCCGGGGCGATATTTTGGATAAAAACGGCAAGCTGCTGGCTACCTCCGTGCCGCAATTTGCGATTACACTTGATTGGCTGGATATGCAAAACTCCAAGGCCTATGACCCTAAGGCAGTGATCAAGGCCCTGGCTAATTACGTTCAACCATATTGGCAAGGCGGGCATGTCTCGGTCAACACGATCACTGAGGACATTTTAGCGACTATTCAGCTGAACCAATTCAACCGGTATGAGCCGGTTGTCGTGATGCAGAATATCCCGGCCGATCTGCAGGCGGTGATGGCGGAACATCAACAGGAATTACCCGGGATTACGGTCGAGGCCAGGCCTTACCGAGTTTATCCCGAACAATATGCCCCGATTTTTGGTAATATTCTCGGTTATGTGCGTGAGGTCAGCGAAAGCGAACTGCCTGGTTTTCAGGCCAAGGCTCAGGCGTTAGGTCTGTCGAAGACCTATCAGCAGGGAGACTTCGTGGGCAAAATGGGCGTGGAAAACAGCTATGACGCTTATTTGCGCGGCAAAGACGGGGTTCAGTTGATGGAGGTCGACAACAAGGCACAGCCTGTGAACAGGCTGACCAGCCAGGATCCGGTCATTGGAGATTCACTTAAACTAACGATCGATGCCGATTTACAGCAGGCCGTAAGCAATTCAATGGATAAGGTTATGGGTGACCTGAAGAGCCAAGGTACCTCAAATGTCGGTGCCGGGGCAGCTGTCGTCATTGATGTGAAAACGGGAAAAATCCTGGCAATGGTCTCCAAACCGAACATGGATCCCAACCCGTTAATTGGCAACATTTCCGACGCTACATTCAACGAGTATTTTGGGACAAGGGACCAAGGCCCACGGCTGGGGTGGAGCCGAGCGTTCCAGGAGATTTATGCGCCTGGTTCCACATTCAAGATGATTACCGGGATGGCCGCCCTGCAGGACGGCAAGGTAACCCCGGGTGAACCTATCAATGACTCGTTTTCTTCGCTGGAACACCCCGAGGCCGGTATTGCGGACTACTATGCCTATTCAAAGGGCGCGGTAAACCTGGATAAAGGGTTGGCTGACTCAATCAACCTATATTTTGAGGCTTTGGGGCAGCGGGTCATGGACAGCAATCCGGAACGATTGCGCCAGGTAGCCTTGCAGTTCGGCCTTGGCCAAAAAACAGGAATTGATCTGCCGGGTGAAATTGCCGGGGTTGCGCCATCAGCGGCCTGGAAAAAAAGAATTCGTGGGGACCTTGTTGAAAAGAGGCTTGGATGACAAGCTGCAACAACTCCAGCATAGGACTGCGGCCAGGCTGGCCAAAACGACCAGCGACAGTGAACGCAAGCAAATACAAGCCGCTGCCGATGCTGAGAAAAAGCAGGACTTGAGCCAATTTCAAAATTCATATAATTGGGATGCAACCTGGCATCCGTTTGACACTTATAATAGCTCGATTGGCCAGGGCGACAATAAATATACAATACTGCAGCTGGCGAATTATGTAGCCACGATTGCCAATGGCGGCCGCCACATGAAGCCCTTCCTTGTCGATCAAGTCGTTGATACGACATCGGGCAAGGTTGTGTTGCAAAATAAACCGACGGAATTAAACCAGGTTTCGATTTCGCCTCAGAATCTGGATGCGATCAAGCAGGCGATGCGGGCTGTGGTAACGGACGGAACAGCTGCCGGTATCTTCAGTGACATCCCGCAGTTCAGCGGCGGAGCCAAAACAGGTACAGCCCAGCAGGGTTCAAAAGGAACTGCCTTGGCTAATGCCTACAACGGTACCTTTGTCGCCTTCGCACCATATGACAACCCGCAAATTGCCTTTGCCGGCGTTATCGAAAATGGCCAATCCGGCGGTGGTTCTGCCGGCCTGGTCGCTAAAGCTGCCTTCCTGCAGTACTTTAAAAACCAAGGTTGGACATCTACTTCGCATTAGGCAGCATTAGGTATCCTGATCCCCGCAGACTTGAGTCAAATCAAAATAACTCAAATTCGGTAAAAAATACGCACACCTGCCTAAATTTAAGAAATTTGGGCGAAAAAACCCCGTGATTTCTTGAATTCGCGGGAGGGATTTAATCTTCCCCCGTAGAATCTAAATACTGTTTAGGCACAATGTATAGGCTGGAAGGGCGTAATAAAATCGATGAATAACGACCCGGTTGTGGTAAAGGGAAGCAGGGAAGGAATTTTCGTTTACCTGGACCCAACGCTAGATTTTGAACAACTTAAAGAACAGCTTGCCGAGAAGTTAGCTGCTTCTAAACATTTTTTGGCGGGAGCGCAGATTATCTGTGACTTTGGTCCGCGCGAAATTTCTCCTGAAGATATTTCCGCGGTTGCTAAGTTATGTTCAGCGTACAACATCAAAATAAGACGAGTAAACACCAGTAAGCCTTTGGAAACAAGGGACAGGACGGTATCTGGCCGGCCGGCCGGCTCTGCTCAAGGTCAGGGGACATATCCCAATGCAGATGACCAAACGTTACTGGTAAAACGTACACTGCGATCCGGACAGAGTATCTCCTACAATGGAAATGTGGTGGTGCTGGGAGATGTAAATGCCGGCGCAGAGGTTATTGCCAGCGGTAATGTCATCGTAATGGGCGCCCTACGGGGCGTAGTTCACGCCGGTGCTAACGGTGACCCTGATTCTGTGGTAACGGCAATTCGGCTTAAACCTACGCAGTTGCGAATTGCTGATCAGATTACGCGGGCGCCTGATGATGACCCGGACGGACCGGATGTTCCGGAAATAGCCAGAATTAAAGATGGTTTCGTGACGATTGAGAGATATATCCCGAATGAACGGCAGGCCCGCGTCCGTTAAGCGCTTATTAAGGAGGAATTTTGTTTATGGGTGAAGTTATTGTAATCACTTCCGGCAAGGGCGGAGTTGGTAAGACTACCACTACTGCGAATGTCAGCACCGGCTTGGCCAGCATGGGCAATAAAGTAGTGATGATTGATACTGATATCGGACTCCGTAATCTTGACGTTGTCATGGGCCTGGAAAATCGAATTGTATACGATATCGTGGATGTTACCAACGGTAATTGCCGTTTAAAGCAGGCGTTAATTAAAGACCGGCGGTTGGACAACCTGTTTTTGCTTCCGGCAGCACAGACCAAAGATAAGACTGCGGTCAGCCCGGAGCAGATGAAAGAGCTTGTCAAGACCCTGAAAAAGGAATTTGACTATATTATCATCGACTGCCCGGCCGGGATTGAACAAGGCTTCAAAAATGCAATTGCCGCTGCCGAGCGGGCAATTGTGGTAACCAACCCGGAAGTGAGTGCGGTACGGGATGCCGATCGAATCATTGGTTTACTGGAGGCAGCAGAGCTTCGGGAGCCAATGCTAGTGATCAACCGGTTACGGCCGGAAATGGTCAAGCGAGGCGATATGATGAATATCTTCGATGTGGAAGATATTCTGGCGGTCAAGATTCTCGGAGTCGTGCCTGAGGACGAAAGTATTGTTGTTTCTACCAACAGGGGTGAACCGGCAGTGCTCGATATGTCTTCCAGAGCAGGACAGGCCTATCGCAACATCGTTAAACGGATTACGGGCGAAGATGTTCCGTTGATGAATTTGGAAGCGGCAGACGGGTTCATCACTCGAATCAAAAAATTGTTCGGGGTCAAATAGCCTAGGGCGGCGGAAAAAGGAGGAAACTCTGGTGGCAATGTTGGATTTTATTAACCGGATATTGGGCAAGGAAAGCCAAAGCTCTAAAAGCGTGGCCAAGGAGAGGTTAAGACTGGTTTTGGTCCATGACCGGGCAAGTATTTCTCCCCATCTGTTAAACGCCCTAAAGGAAGACTTGATTAAAGTGATTTCCGAGTATATGGAGATTGACCAATCAGCCTTGGAGGTAAACCTCAACAGCGAGGACAATTCTGTTGCGCTTATCGCGAATATCCCGGTAATTAAAATGAAACGTAATTATGCAGAACAGCCGGAAACAAACCAGCCGACTGCTTCATAACCAAGTTTGAGAGAAACGCCGTGCAGGCGTTTTCTTATCGTACTATCGGAAAGTATAACCTTGCCAATATTGGCAAGGACAGCGGAAGATAGTACGAGGAAAAACGCGCGCAGAGGGAACCGATGCGCGTTTTTCTTAGCAAAAGACCAAGGAGGATGACAATGGACAGACGAATGCTGCGTAATCTTGACTACTTGTTTATTTTTGTTGTCATTCTGCTCCTTGGGGCGAGTTTGCTAGTGATGAGCACTGCTTCGCTTAACCTAGTAAATCTTCACCCGTATTACTATCTGAAACAGCAAATGCTCTGGATAGCCACTGGACTCGTGCTAATGCTGGGGTCATTGTTTATCGACTACCAATCCCTGCGCAAGGCCTCACCCTGGTTGTATGTGCTTAACTTGGTGCTTTTGGCTTCGGTGTTGTTGTTTGGTAATGTGGCCAAGGGAGCGGCACGCTGGATCCAAATCACGGGTTCGATTGCTATTCAGCCGTCGGAATTTGCCAAGATCCTGATTATTATTTGTTTTGCGGACTTTGTCGCTAAGCGTAAAGGCAAACTGAACCGGTTTGTTGATTTTATCCCTTGTTTCCTTTATATTGGGGTGCCGATGATTTTGGTCGTAAAACAGCCTGACTTGGGCACCGGCCTGGTCTTCCTGGCGATTATGATTGGGATTATGCTGGTAGGCGGCGCGAACCCCTGGAAATTTGCCACGGTTTTTGTCCTGATCATTAGCTTGGGCGTGGGGGCAATTTATCTTCACACTCAGTATGGGATGCCGATCCCCCTGAAGGATTACCAGATTTCCCGGTTGACGACTTTCGTCACCCCAGCGAATAGTTCCGATGTGCAAGGCGATGCCTATCAGGTGATGCAATCAATGGTTGCGATCGGCTCAGGCGGATTATGGGGAAAAGGATACCGGGAAGGTACACAGGGTCAGCTGAATTTTCTGCCGGAACACCACACGGACTTCGTCTTTTCGATCGTCGGCGAGGAGTTCGGCTTTGTAGGGTCAGTGACGTTACTATTCCTGTTTTTAATTTTGCTCTTGCGCGGAGTGGGGATTGCCTATAACGCGAAGGACAATTTCGGTGCCTTGGTCGTTACCGGGGTAGTGGCGATGATCACCTTCCACCTGTTGGTGAATATCGGGATGACGGCCGGAATAATGCCGGTTACCGGTATCCCGCTGCCGCTAGTCAGTTATGGGGGAAGCGCGATGTGGAGTAACTTGGTGGCGATTGGGCTTATTATTAATGTCAATCTGCGCAGGCAAAGATTAATGTTTTAATGCATAGATGTTATGTGGAGGGAATTGTCCCCTTTCGGGCCGCGGCTTGAAAGGGGTTTATTTTTGTACTATGCGCGTTTTTTTATCTGATTCGTGACCTGTTCAAAAGCGAGTGGAATTATTTCCTGGACAACCCCATATAGTTTAGGTAGAAACCACTGGGGGTGGGAAGCGTGCATTCGTGGGGCAGGCGCTCAGACAAATACGACCAAAAGGGTAACCGCTGGGTTACCAAGTATAGCCCGAGTTGGTTCGAAGATGAGGAAGAGGAAGAAAAGCCAAAATGTCGAAAGCGGAGAAAAGAATTACGCCCGTTTTCCCTGGACTTTTTAAGTAAGTTACAGAAGCAAACCATTGTCGCGGTATTGCTTTTTTTTATCGTGCTCGCCGCTAAATATAATGGTGATCCTGTGTCCGGCAGTGTCTACGGCCTGTTTCATACCGCATTATCCGGAACGGATTACAGCGTAGCCTTAACCAATTGGGCGAAAGGGTTTGCCGGCGGCGGGAGCAGGAATACACTGACGGCCTCGAGCGGCGATCGTCCCCTGTTAATGCCGATCAACGGCAAGGTGGCAGTAGGGTTCGGCTGGCAGATTTCCGCGGAAAACAAGAAAGTGTTTAACTCCGGAATCTGGATTCGGGCGCCGTTAGGTTCGCTGGTCCAAGCGCCGCTGAGTGGAGTGGTGACCAGGGTAGGCAGGGACGAAACGTTAGGTAGATACGTTAAAATCGAGCATGCCAATGGACTGACTTCGCTGGTGGCGAACCTGGCTGAGGTTAGCGTTCAACCACATCTGAAGGTGATGACCGGAGAACAGCTCGGTACCTTGGGCTTTACCGCAGCGGTAAAACAGCCGTGGCTTTACTGGGAGGTTAGCCGGAACGCTCAACCGATTGATCCGGTTCCGTTAGTTGCAGAGCAGCCGAGCAAGCTTTAAGTCAGGGGAATCTCCGGAGGAAATCGATTTTACGGAGAAGGGGGAGCTTACGGTGAAACTGGGGAGTATATTTGGGGTGAGCGTACAGGTCAGCCCTTACTTCCTGTTATTAATGCTTGCTTATATCGGATTCGGGATTTGGCTGCAGGCAGTTGCTTTTTTCGTGCTTGTCTTCATTCATGAATGGACTCATATTTTGGTTGCCAAAGGTTACGGCATCGAGGTTAGCTCGGTTGAGCTCCTGCCGTTTGGCGGGGTAGCCAGATTTGCCGGCGGATTGGAAGTAGACCCCCGGATTGAATCGCTGGTTGCCTTGGCCGGCCCGGCCAGTAATTTGCTGTTAATCCCGGTTGGGGTACTCTTGGGTAGGTCAGGCTGGCTGCCCCAGGCGGCGATCGATTTTTTTATCACGGCTAACTTGCTTGTGGCTGTATTTAATTTAGTTCCGGCCCTTCCGCTTGACGGCGGCCGGGTGCTGCGAGCCTGGTTGTCAACGAAAGTGGGCTTTCGCCGGGCTACGACTCAGGCCGCATGGGTCGGTAAAATTTGTGGAGCATTAATGGCATTTCTGGGAATAATTACAATGGGGCTGCAATATACTGATTTCACCTTTGCCGTTGTCGGGGTTTTTGTTTGTTTGGCGGCACACAAAGAAGCACGTCAAGCCCAATTCGTTTTCTTGCGTTATCTCCAGCGAAAGAAGGAGGACTTAATCGAAAGTGGGATCCTAAGAAGCAGTACCCTAGTGGTACAACCTGATTACCCAGTTAAAAAGGTAATTAAACAGTTCTTGCCGCAGCGGTTCGCAATCATCCATATCGTCGATAATAACTTTCGGGTTACCCGAACTTTGAGTGAGACCCAGATCATCAATGCGCTGTTTGAGCGGGGAATCGACTTTCCGGTGGGTGAGATTGACCGGGGTACTTAGCAGGAGTTAGGGCCTAGATGTAGAATTTTGACCAGTTAGAATATTCTCTCTGGCCATTTTGCCATAATATGTTACAGAATACTGCCGGGAGGTCTACATGACAGCATATAAACCTGAACAGATCAGGGAAACAGTGGAAACGAGGATTTTGGCCAAAGTACTTAAACCTTCCCGTTATTTAGGTAACGAGTGGAATTCAGTGCATAAGGATTGGGATCAAGCCAAGGTACGGATGGCGTTTGCTTTTCCTGATGTTTATGAAATTGGAATGTCCCACCTGGGGACGAGAATCTTATACCACCTGGTCAACGAGTACGACGAATATTTGCTGGAAAGAGTGTTTGCCCCGTGGGTGGATATGGAGGATAAGCTGCGCGCACTTAAACTACCGTTGTTCAGCCTGGAGTCCTATCGTCCGGTACGGGATTTTGATGTGGTAGGCTTTACTCTGCAATATGAGATGAGCTTTACCAATATCCTGAATATGCTGGATTTAGCGGGAATTCCCCTACACAATCGGGAACGTGGCGATGCCGACCCTCTGGTGATTGCGGGAGGACCATGCGCCTATAATCCAGAACCGCTGGCTGAATTTATCGATATGTTTTTGATTGGCGAGGGCGAAGAGCAGCTGCCGGAACTGCTTGCCTTGATTCAACAAGGGAAAGAAGAGGGATGGGGCAGGAAAAAGCTCCTGGAGCGAGCGGTAAATATCGGCGGCGTTTACGTACCGGATTTCTACACGGCGGAGTACAAAGAGGACGGACGTCTGGCTGCGTTTCGCCCGGTGAAGGATAATATTCCGGTCCAAATTACCAAGCGGGTTGTACGGGATTTAGACCAGGCATTTTTCCCGAATAAGGCGATTGTTCCTTATATGGAGATCGTGCACGACCGGGTGATGCTTGAGGTTTTAAGAGGCTGCTCGCGCGGCTGCCGCTTCTGCCAGGCGGGAATGCTGTACCGTCCGGTACGCGAGCGCAGGCCGGAGACCCTGATCCGGCAGGCGAAGGAATTGGTTGCCGCTACCGGTTATAACGAAATTTCCCTAACCAGCCTTTCCACGGGAGATTATAGCTGTGTCGGACCGGTAGTGACTTCCCTCGTCGACCAATTTAAGGACAAGGGTGTCGGGATATCTCTGCCGTCGCTGCGCATTGATTCTTTCGATGTTGGTTTGGCGGAAGAGGTGCAAAAAGTACGCAAGACCGGTTTAACCTT
Organism: Desulfobacteria bacterium; assembly: GCA_036260765.1. GTDB lineage: Bacteria > Bacillota > Desulfitobacteriia > Desulfitobacteriales > JAJXUE01 > DATAMA01. The sequence continues at coordinate 10,022 of DATAMA010000048.1, forward strand.
TGCCCCCGAGGCTGGAACGCAGCGCCTGCGCGATGTGATAAACAAGAATGTGAGCGAGGAAGATCTGCTGCGGACTACCCGCGCCGCATTTTCCAAGGGTTGGTCAAGTGTTAAACTCTACTTTATGATTGGTCTGCCGACAGAGGAACAGGCAGATTTGGATGGAATCGTTGATCTGGCGCATAAGGTATTGGCTGTCGGGGCAGAGGAAGGACGGAGGGTCTCGGTTACCGTCAGCACCTCGTCCTTTGTACCTAAGGCCCATACTCCCTTTCAATGGGAAGGGCAAGAGCCAATTCCCTCTTTGCGGGCTAAACAGGATTACCTTAAGGCAAAACTTAGGGATAGGCGAATCAGATATAATTGGCATGACGCAGAAACCAGTTTTCTTGAGGCGGCATTGGCCAGGGGTGACCGCCGGCTCGCTCAAGTATTGGAAACGGCCTGGTCAAAAGGGTGCAAGTTTGACGGTTGGTCAGAACATTTTAAGAATCCACTTTGGCTGGAGTCATTTGCCGAAGCAGGATTGGACCCGCATTTTTATGCCAACCGGACCTTTGAGTACGATGAACTGCTTCCCTGGGACCATATTGACAGCGGCGTAAACAAACGGTTTCTCGCCAGAGAACACAATAAGGCTGTGAAGGGCCAGACTACCCTGGACTGCCGCAGACGAGAATGTTATGCCTGCGGGGTTTGCCCTGAATTAGACGTAGGGATAGATTTGAAGGATGGTGGATCGGATTGAGGATAAGGTTGGCTTACGCCAAAGAAGTTGACGCCAAATTTATTGGACATTTGGACCTGGCCAGGGTTTTCGAACGGGCCATGCGCCGGGCGGAGCTGCCAATAGCCTTTTCTGAAGGCTTTAATCCCCATCCCAAGATATCGTTCGGTTCGGCGCTGGCGTTAGGAACGACCAGTATGTGTGAATATGTTGATATTGAGTTAGCCCAGCCAATGCCTGTGCAAGGGTTCATCGCACTGCTTCAACCGCAATTGCCAAAGGGGATAACACTGCTTGAAGGCAAGGAAATCTCCAGGCAGGCTAAGCCCCTGATGGCAGTGCTTAATTGGCTAACCTATGAGATTAAGGTGCCACTGCTGTTACCGGTGAGCCAGGAAAAGACTGACGATGTAATCGGCCGTTTTTTGGCGGAGGATACCCTGTTGTATGCGCGGTATTCCAAAAAGGGCCGGCAGGAGAAAAACCTGCGTCCGTTTATTGGTTCCCTGACGGGAAAGGTAAATGGGGATTGGTTGGAGTTAACGATGGAACTGAGAATCACTGCCCAGGGAACGGCGAAACCGGTTGAACTTGTGGCGATGCTGCGGGCCTTTGGTGAATTACCGTTAGATGTTGAGGCTACGCGGGTACATCGAACCGGAATTTATATCAAAGATGGGATGGAAATCAAATCCCCGCTGGAAATTTAGTCGGTATTGTTAAGCGGGAGGCTGTTATGAAAGAACTCCTAGTCCAAACAATTGAAGAGGAAACCGAAGTGGCCTTGTTGGAAGAGGGTCGCTTAGCGGAGTATTACCTGGAGCGTTCCAGTAACCAGCGGTTGGTCGGTAATATTTTTAAGGGACGGGTGGAGAATGTCCTGCCGGGAATGCAGGCTGCTTTCGTCAATATCGGCCTGGAAAAAAACGCTTTTCTTTACGCCGGGGATGCGGCACCACCGCGAACAGTGGCCGAAGACGGCGAGCTGCAGAGCGGTGAAACCCGGCTGCAAATCCAGGATGCGGTGAAAGCAGGTCAGGAACTCCTGGTGCAAATCGCCAAGGAACCGGTCGGCGTTAAGGGAGCACGCATTACGACTAATGTTACCCTGCCGGGTCGATACCTGGTATTGATGCCTACCGTAGATTATATCGGGGTCTCCCGTCGGATTGAGAGCGAGAGCGAACGGGAAAGGTTGAAAGACCTGGCGCTCAGTATTAAACCACCGGGTATGGGATTAATTATCCGGACAGTGGCCGAGAACCTGACCGCAGGGGAGTTGGAGCAGGACGTTAAAGGGTTACTGACTTTATGGCAAAAGATTCAGGGTAAACTGGACAAGGCGGTAGCTCCGGCTTTGGTACACAGTGATTTTGAATTAGCCTTGCGCATTGTCCGGGATCTGTTGACGGCGGATATTGAACGGATGTGGGTTAATAACGTATATGTTTACGAAAAGCTGTTGGAAGCGGTCGATTTATTGGCACCTGGTTTGAAGGCGAAAATCAAGCTGCGGGAAGCCGATCTGTTTGCCGAGTACGCGGTTGAACAGGAAATTCAGAAAGCATTAAAGAAAAAAGTCTGGCTTAAAAGCGGCGGCTACCTGGTGATTGATCAAACTGAGGCCCTTACGGCGATTGATGTTAACACCGGAAAGTATGTCGGCGTGAATAGCCTTGAGGAGACTATCCTCAATATTAATCTGGAGGCTGCGGTGGAGATTGCCAGACAGCTCAGGTTAAGGAACATCGGCGGAATTATTATTATCGATTTCATCGATATGCAATTACCGGAGCACCAGGCTAGCGTCTTGAAAGCTTTGGAGCAGGAATGCAAACGTGACCGGGTAAAAACGAATATTCTCGGCCTTACTCAGTTGGGCTTGGTTGAGATGACCAGAAAGAAAATGCGGCAGAGCCTGGAAAGTGTGATGACCCGAAATTGCCCCTATTGCGACGGGTACGGTAAAGTGGCGTCTGAAGAAACGGTGGCGCTGCGGGTTAAAAAAGAACTACTGGAAAAGGCCGGCTACAGTGAGGCACCCGGCTTTTTGGTTGAGGCGCATCCACTCGTTGCTGCACTGCTCATCGGCAGCGGGGGACAGTCGTTGGAAAAACTGGAACGGCAAGCCGGTAAGACGATTGTGGTTAAGGGTTGCGATCATCTACACGTGACAAAATATGAAGTGCGTGCGCTTTATTCTGAACAGGAATTTGCGGCGCAATCCCCCCTTACAGTAGGGCAGATCCTGGAGTTGACCGTCTCTGAGCCGCACAGCGTCAACCCGCAAACCGGGATCGGCCGGGTAAACGGTTTCGTGGTAAACGTTGAGGATGGCGGCGCACATGTTGGAGAGCAAGTGACCGTAGAAGTAACAAAAGTGCAGCGGACATCGGCCACAGCTAAGTTAATACTTTAGTCAGTACATTAATTTAGTATAACTAGTTGGTTCGCTAAGTAGTTTACCAGCGGCCTTTGTTGCCCATAAATTTGGCCTAATTTATTTTAAACAGGTTTGTTGTTATAATTAACTTTATTGTTGTCGCAGAGATTTGCCCTTTGGTTGCTTTATCATTATTTCTATGTTAAAATCGACTAATGTAGGCAGTCTCTTGCCTCAACCGCGCTGACCAGGTTCGATTAAAAGCGCGAATGCTTACCTGGATTGGGCGAGTATAGGATGTAGGGAGGTGCAGTTAAGAATGTATGCAGTAATTGAAACCGGCGGTAAACAATACCGCGTTCAGCAGGGTGATACGCTTACGGTCGAGAAGCTCGCCGCAAATGTTGGCGATACCGTGACCCTTGACAAGGTTTTACTTGTTGAGAAAGACGGCAATGTCACTGTCGGAGCACCGGTTGTCGCTGGGGCGAAGGTCGCAGCGAAGGTGGTTGAACACGGCAAAGGGGATAAGATTCTGGTGTTTAAGTATAAAGCCAAGAAGAATTATCGCCGTAAACAAGGCCATCGTCAACCATTCAGCAAGATTGTGGTTGAGAGCATTGAAGCCTAACACGCGTAAAGCCGTCAATAGAGTCAGAATCACGACTTTTTTAGATGAATCACAAGATATTCGTCAGTTTATCGTTGAAGGGCATGCCGGATTTGCGGCAGCCGGTGAAGACATCGTCTGTGCAGCAATTTCAGCCTTGACGATTAGCGCGGTTAACGGTTTGGAACAGTTCCTCTCAGTTAAGCCTGTGTATCAGGTGGAAGACGGCTTGCTGAAATGCAGCCTGGGGGATTTGGCTTCGGACGAAGACCGCTTGGTTGCCCGATCAATTTTAGGTACGATGCTCTTGGGACTGAAGCAAATCCATCAGACGTATGGTGCAAATTATCTCATGTTCGAACAGAGGAGGTGGACTCCATGTTAAAAATGAATTTACAACTGTTCGCCCATAAAAAAGGGGTTGGCAGTTCACGAAACGGCCGTGACAGTGAAGCAAAACGCCTTGGACTTAAATGCGGGGACGGTCAGTTTGTCTCAGCCGGACGTATTTTGGTTCGTCAGCGCGGTACCAAGTTTCATCCTGGCAACAACTGCGGTATAGGCGGCGATGATACCCTGTTCGCGATGATGGACGGGTATGTTAAATTCGAACGCAAAGGGAGAGACCGCAAACAAGTTAGTGTTTATCCCGAGCGTGTCACTGTAACGACGGCGAAATAGAGCAAGCAGCTTCATGAGACCTCCGGGACTACTGCCCGGGGGTCTTTCGTGCTTTTTTAGTCAAAGATCTTTTAGTTTACCCGCATTGGCATGAAAGGGGTTCGGGCGGTGGAAACTAGCAAGGAAGACTATTTGCCAAGGTTATTAACCCTTTATCGGCTGCAGAGACATGACTTTCTTAATGATTTTCAGGTTGCGATGGGGTATATCCAACTCGGAAAAGCTGAAGTTGCGTTTGAATTTTTGCGTGAAGCTGCCGCAAAATCAACAGCAAGAGGGGCGCTGGGACGGCTGGCGACACCGGAATTGGCGGTTGAACTGCTCGACCTGGCAACCGCTTGCGACGGGGCCGAGGTAAGTTTTAGCGCCGATATTCCGGAAAATTTGCCGCGAGTCAAGTGGCACTCTGTCTATGCGGAATTTTTTCACTTCATGCGCAATCATGTTGCCGAAGTGAAGCGGGTTGGGGTCTCCCTGGCGGATAGCGGCGCGGCAATCCGGTTAACAGTGCACGCGGGTTTACTGTCCACGGCGGGGTTAGCCGCATGGAACGAGGAGATAGCCCGAGTGGATATCCCCGGACTGGACAGAACGGTAATTGAAGGCGGGTTGACTTTATCCTTTGAGCTAGAGGGTTAAGCGCCTGCAGGTAGGGTGATAAGGAATGTTTTATGACCGAGCAAAGATCTATGTTAAGGGCGGGGATGGCGGCTCCGGAGCTGTCGCTTTTCGTCGTGGAAAAATATGTGCCTGAGGGCGGCCCAAGCGGCGGTGACGGTGGACGGGGCGGCAGTGTTATTGTCGTCGGCGATGAGGGGTTAAGAACGCTGGTCGATTTTCGGTACAAACGTCATTATAAGGCGGAACGCGGTGAACACGGCCAGGGCAAGGGCATGCATGGTAAAGGCGGAGAAGACCTGTATCTGCGCATTCCCCCGGGGACAATTATTAAAGACAGCGAAACCGGCGAAGTGCTGGCGGACATTGTCTACGCCGGGCAGGAAGCGGTGGTAGCAAGGGGAGGCCGTGGCGGCAGGGGAAATGCCCGGTTTATGAGTAATAAAAACAAGGCCCCGACAGTTTCTGAAAACGGCGAACCGGGAGAGGAACTCTGGCTGGCGCTGGAGCTGAAGGTCCTTGCGGATGTCGGGTTAGTTGGGTTTCCCAATGTTGGCAAGTCGACGTTGATCTCGCGGGTGTCGGCGGCGAAACCGAAAATTGCCGACTATCCCTTTACCACGTTAACCCCGAATTTGGGCGTGGTCGCGCTCGATGACAGCGATAGTTTCGTTATTGCTGACATCCCTGGCCTGATTGAGGGAGCGCATACAGGAGCCGGCCTGGGCCATGAATTTTTGCGTCATACGGAACGTACCCGGCTGCTGATTCATGTCCTGGACATTTCCGGCAGTGAGCAACGCGATCCACTTAGTGATTACCGGGTTATCATGGAAGAACTCGAACAATATAAACCGGAACTGGCGGCCCGGCCGCAGGTGATCGCCGCGAATAAAATGGATATCCCCGGGGTAGAGGAGAATCTGTCTCGCCTGAAGTCGGAACTCGGTAATAAATATGAGATTTTCCCCATTTCTGCGGTAACCGGGGAGGGTGTACGCCGACTAATGCTGCGAGTCGGGCAGTTGTTAAAGGAAATTGAGACAAAAGAGCCTGAACCGGAACTCATCGGTGAACAGCGGATTGTAAAGGCGGAGCCCCGCAAACGCTTTGAGATCAATATTGAAGACGGGATTTTTGTGGTTACCGGACGCGAATTGGAACGGCACCTGGCGATGACTAATTTTGGGACCGAGGGCGGGGTTAGAAGGTTTCAAAATATCCTCAAAGCCATGGGTGTGGAAGCGGCCCTGCGGGAGGCCGGCGCGAGCGACGGCAGCAAGGTCAGAATCGGCGAGTTACAATTTGACTTTGTCGACTAACTTAACTCTAGATACAGCTCAATGGCGCGCACGGCGGCCAAGGCCTCGGATAATGGTTCCTCATAGTAAAGGCCGCTGGCGTAAAAGCCACTGTAGAAAGGACGAAATGAACCGTCTGGCTGTTGCAGTGAGAGTAAATGGCGAAGCGCTGTTTGAATTTCCCTGCTACCGGGGTCAAGCCCGGATTTCAGCAGGGCATACAGTGCCAAGCCCGTTTCACCGGCAGAGCGTGTTTCCCAGGAACCGTCCGGTTGTTGGTGGGACAGCAGGTAATGTATTGCGTTTTTGAGGGGGGTAGTGTCCGGACTTAGGTCAAGCAGCAGTTCGACTGCCTGGGCAGTGGCGTAGGTACGCCCCAAGAACCAGGTTGAATTCCAGGCGCCGTCCTTGTGTTGGCGTTTCAATAACCAGTCCAGACCCCGACTGATCGAGAGATTGTCTTTTGCATAATTGAGTTTCCTTAATGCCTGAATTGCGTGGATAGTAATATCCTCGCTTTTTATATATACGGGAAAAGCACAGGTACAGTCAGGCAGCTGCCCGCTAAAGGAAGGAAATGTGCTCCAACTGCCGTCCCAATTTTGCAAGCGAACAAGTAAATTCCCTATTTTCGTGAGTAGTGAAGGAGAGACGGCCGAATCGACTGCTAAACCAAGCAAGGCAATGGCGGTATCGTCCAGGTCAGGATAGGAGTAGGGCGGCGTGGTCCCAAAACTTCCGTCGGCATTGGCAGCCCCTAGCAAGTAGGGGGTAGTAAGTTTAAGAATATCCGGGTCGTTTTTGCCGATAATCTGGGCTGCCCAGGCGACAGACCAGTTGGCTAACTGGTTAAACGAGGGCCAACCGCCGTTATCGTATTGCATTGAACACAACCACTGGGAGGCACGGTCGGCTTCCCCGGTGAAACCGGTGAGGTGCAAGGCCAAGATGGCCAGAGCGGTAACCACAATATCCTCGCACCAGGAGCCATCAGCGGAGGTCGAATCCAGAAGTTCGCGGGCAGCGGCCAATACTTTTGCCGAGAGCCCTTGCCGGAAGTAGTCCTTAATTAGGGTTACCGCAAGAATGGTTGGCCGGCCATATGGAGGCATAAAATTGGCGATGGTGGACAAATCTTTTAAAGTCAGGTTTTCCAGGCTTGGAATTAGGGGCCTGCCGCTAAGCGCCTCCAGCAGTCTGATCAGGGGAGAACCCTGTTTGGGCAGCCAACCGGGGGTGAGTCGGTCAAAGTCCTGGGTCCAGGTTTTGGCGACCAAGTAGGCCGCCTCATAGATAATCTCCTTGGTAATACTCCCTAATTCACAGGCTTGCAGTCCCTTGTCGCAAATTGCAGTGGCTAACGGGTTTGGCGGTCCCGCCGGTGTGTTGCCCCACCCCGTTTCGTTTTGCCGTGTTGCGGCCAAGTAGGCGGCGCCCTGTTGCAACCGGGCCTGGTTGGTCTTGCCGTGCGCGGCCAGGGCGATCATCGCCAGGGCGGTGGGAATTGGAGCAGCTGAGACCAGGAAGCGGGACTGTGATGAGCTGCCCGTCAGTTGTTCAATACCTTGCGTAATAAACCGTCTGGCCTGGGTATGGGTTGAATTGAGCGCCGGGATAGTCAATATCCAGATCCTCCTTTTGGGGAATCGCTACCTATTAGCAAGTTATTCCAAAAAGGCAAGATTGGTCCCGAGCTTCAAGGGGCATTAGCTAATTTTGGTTTATTAAACAGGATATGTTATGATGTGGGAAGCAGTTAGATTTGTTGATACGCTGGAAAGGAAGTAGCAAATGAAGAGGCTAGCCTGGGTTTTGGTCAGCTTGATCATTCTGGGGGGGATTGGCGGTTATTACCTGTATCAGCGTCAGTCGAACGATATCCCCACGGTAAAGGTAATTCCGGCAACCCGAAAGGCCATTGAGGCAAAAGTATATGCGACTGGCACAATTAATCTGGCTAACAAACAACAAGTAACGATTACCGCTCCGGCAGTTATCAGAAGCTTGCCGGTGCGTGTAGGGGATAGGGTAAAGGCAGGCGATTTGCTTGTCGGGTTCGACTCAGAAGCGATCGATTTGCAAATCAAACAGGCACAGGCAAATTTCGATGCTGCGCTGGCCAATCGAACGGCTGCCCGGGCCCGGCTGACTTCGTTGAAGCAGGCTTTGGCCAAACAGTCGGCAGGCAGCAGTCAAGCATCAGGCACCAAGCAATCCGTAGGCTCGCAATCCTTCGGTCCGCCAATCCCTGGGACCGGCGCGGGGGGTTTAGAAGGATTATCAGGCCTGTCAAATACAGCCGGTCAAATCGGACAGCAAGTGACGCAGGGTGTGCAGGGAGTGGCCGCTCAGATTGACCAAAGTATGATTGATGCGGCCAATACCGCTGTAATTCAGGCGGGAGCTGCCGTAAAACAGGCGCAAGCGGCATTGGCAATTGCCCAAAATCAGAAAAACAATACCAGAATAGCTGCCACAATGGACGGTACGGTACTGCAGGTGAACGGAACTGTAAATCAAGCAGCCTCACCGCAGCTGCCGCTTGTTGTTATTGGGGATTTGCGTAATTTGGTGATTGAGGCTGACATCAATGAGGTTGATGCGAGCAAGCTGGCAGTGGGGCAGAAGGTGACCATTACGGGGGCGACGCTCGGGGGAAAAACCTTTAATGGCACCGTTAATACTATCGCTCCGATGGCAGAGACTCAGGTTACCGCGCAGGGGTCGCAAACAACCGTACCGATAAACATTGGGGTAGGCAAGGCGGACCCGGCGATGAAACCGGGTTATTCAGTCAGTCTGACCATTGTCACTGCGACTAAACAAAATGCACTTCAGGTACCCCAGGAGACCATTATCAGCCAGGACGGGGATGAGTTTGTCTATGTTGTTAGAAACGGCGTCCTGGTAAAGGTAAAGGTGGCTACGGGTATTGTCGGCGATGTGAACACGGAAATCACTGCCGGTTTAAATCAGGGTGACCAGGTCGTACTCAATGTCTCCCAGGGTTTACGCGCAGGAACAAGGGTGAAGGTGGAGTAGTTTGAATTGGCTGGAAAGTGTCAGGGTTGCGCTCGAAGGTTTGTGGTCAAACAAACTGCGCACCGCGCTTACGATGCTGGGGATTGTAATTGGCATTGCTTCGGTGATTGCGGTAGTGGCGATCGGACAAGGGGGCAAGGCGGCAATTACCCGGGAGATGGAAAAGAGCGGCGTTAATCTTTTTGTGCTCTACGTACGCAGCGCCGGGACAGAAAGTACGCCGCCCAATGAACGATTGAACCTGCAGGATGCAGCAGTGTTAAAAGAAGCTCTCACGTCAATCAAGGAAATTGCACCCACGAGTATCGAATATGACGATGCAGTTGCTGAAGAGCGCAAAGCCAACGTTGTCGTGGTCGGCACAACCCCTGCATTTGCGACCGTGCGAAACCGGACGGTAACACCGGGGAGATTTTTTAGTACAGAGGACCTGGCGGCATTGCACCGGGTCGCGGTCATCGACCAGAGCCTGGTTGATCAACTGTTTGTTGGGGTTGACCCAATCGGTAAACAGCTAATTATCCGGAATACCCCATTTCGAGTTATCGGCGTGATCCAAAAGGAGCAATCGTCTTTCGTTCAATTCGATGTTGGACCGCAGCGGTCTTACATTTATCTGCCCTGGTCAACCTGGTCGGAGGTATTTGGCACTAGCCGCGTAGACCAACTTGAGGCATCTGCAGCCAGCAGTGATCTGGTGACGACGTCGATTGAGGCAGCAAAGACAATTTTAAACCGGCGGCATGGTACGCATGACCGCTATGATGCGTTTAATGTGCAGCAGTTGGTAAGCGCAGCAGATAAGGTTGCCAATATCTTAACTTACATAATTGGGGCAGTTGCTGCGATTTCCCTCGGCGTAGGCGGAATTGGCATTATGAATATCATGCTTGTTTCGGTAACGGAACGTACGCGGGAAATCGGGATTCGCAAGGCCTTGGGGGCACGCCAGAGTGATATTCTCGCGCAATTTTTGATTGAAGCGGTGGTATTAAGCCTAATCGGCGGGTTAATCGGGATGCTGATCGGCATTGGCGGCGCATTTCTTGCTTCCTACCTGCTCAAATGGCCGCCGCTGATTTCCTGGACTACAGTGTTAATCGCCCTGGTATTTTCCAGCTGCGTTGGCGTGTTCTTCGGGATTTATCCGGCTAACAAGGCGGCCAAGCTTGATCCGATTGAGGCTTTACGCTACGAATAATCTCTTTTGTGCAGGAATACTTACAAATTCTGTCGAAATAGCATTCAATTAGTTCCTGGACGCAGAGGGTGGTAGCGTTTGAGCGCATTGAAAATGCCTTGGAAGGCAAAGGTTTTAATTGTCCTTTGTTACTTGTTGCCGCTGGTGATAGATACTGACGGCACCCGCGAATTGATCTGGATGTTGCTCCTCATACCCGCTATTTTTCTGGCTTATTTTCAAGGGCTGAAAGGCGGATTAAGCGCGGCTTCGATTGGGGCAGCACTGGAACTGGGCCGGGAAGCGTTCGAGTACTTCGTTGAGCCCGTTGACTTCAGCAGTGACAATTTGGTTGTTTTTGTGGTCGTTTTCCTTACAACACTACTGTCGACGATCGGGATTGGAATCCTGTGTGATAAGTTAAGAAAGGCTATAGACGAAGCAGAGTACTTGGCGTTTCATGATGACCTAAGCGGACTGCCCAATCGACGTTTATTTGCGGACAGGCTGGCCCTGGCTTTGTCTCACGCCCGGCGGAATAAACAGATGGTCGCGGTGATGTTCCTCGATCTCGATCGGTTTAAAAATGTTAATGATACGATGGGCCACTCTTCCGGAGACTTATTAATTAAGGGTGTCGCTAATCGGTGGAAGGCTTGTCTGCGTGAGGAGGATACCCTTTCCCGTCTGGGTGGGGATGAATTTACAATTTTACTTGACAATGTCAGCGATGCTGACGGGATTGTGACTGTTGCCAAGAGAATTATGGCTTCCCTTGAGCAACCGTTTAAACTTCGAAATAAGGAAATAAACATCTCGGCAAGCGCGGGAATTGCGGTTTATCCAAGAGACGGACAAACGGCCGAGAGCCTGATGCAGCATGCCGATGCGGCTATGTATCAAGCGAAGGAGAGCGGCGTCAATACCTATCTGTTTTTCTCTCAGGATATGAACGCAACTGTTTCGCGCAAAGTACTGGTTGAAGAGAATATGCGCAAAGCCTTTGAACTAGAGGAGTTTAGGCTAAACTATCAGGCGCAGGTTAACCTGAAA
>DATAMA010000050.1:0-5831 GCA_036260765.1 Desulfobacteria bacterium
GTGAAAGCGGCCGATTTATTCATTTAGGCTTAACTTCTTCGGACGTCAAGGATACCGCCCTAAGTTTACAGCTAACAGAGGCAGCGGAAATTCTGGAGCAGGATATCAGCGACTTACTTGCTGCCCTGGCTCAGTTGGCAAAAACCCATAAATATACGGTTATGGTCGGGCGTACGCATGGGATCCATGCTGAACCGGTTACCTTTGGCCTGAAAGCGGCTCTATGGTATGCAGAACTGCAAAGGCAATTAGCCCGTTTCCGAGAGGCCGCGGCCAGTGTACGGGTTGGTAAGATTTCCGGCGCCGTAGGGACGTATGCCAACGTTTCGCCTGAGGTAGAAGCGAGGGCTTGCGCAAAACTTGGCCTGGAACCGGCAAAGGTAAGCAATCAAGTGCTGCAGCGGGACCGCCATGCGCATTTTATGACTACTATTGCGTTAATTGGCTGTTCGCTGGAAAAGTTTGCTACGGAAATCCGCAGCTTGCAGCGGACGGATATTCGGGAAGTGGAAGAACCATTTGCCAAGGGGCAGAAGGGTTCTTCGGCAATGCCGCATAAACGAAACCCAATTACGTGCGAGCAAGTTGCCGGCCTGGCCAGAGTTCTTCGGGCTAACTCGCTGGCAGCGATGGAAAACGTTACGCTTTGGCATGAACGGGATATGACTCACTCCTCGGTTGAACGGGTGATCATCCCGGACAGCTGCTGCCTTCTTGATCACATGCTCCGGAAGTTTACCGGCGTGATCACCGGTCTTCAGGTCTATCCGGAGAACATGGAAAAAAATCTGCGGCGTACATATGGCATTACCAGTTCGCAACGTGTACTGCTCGCATTAATTGAAAAGGGCATGGACCGGCAAGCTGCCTACGCTCTGGTACAAAGCAATGCATTTAAAGCTTGGGATACAGGCTTCGATTTCTGCGACGTGATTAAACAGGAACCGGCTGTGGCAGCACTGCTAACGGCAGAGGAAATCGATGGGCTGTTTGATTATAAATATCATCTTAAACATATCGAGGATATTTTCGCCAGATTGGCTTTAACCTAAAGGAGGAGTGGTTATGTCAGCGGTTATCTTAATCGGAGCTCAGTGGGGAGACGAGGGAAAAGGAAAAGTCACCGACTTTTTGGCCAGTCAGGCGGATGTAGTAGTTCGCACCACGGGCGGCAATAACGCCGGGCACACAGTGGTTGTCGGAGACGAGGAGTTTAAGGTCCATTTGGTCCCTTCAGGTATTCTTTATCCGGAAACAATTTGTGTAATTGGCAATGGGGTAGTCATCGATCCTAAGGTCTTGATTGGTGAACTTGATGAGCTGATTGCTCGTGGGGTTGATGTCTCCAATCTTCGGATTAGTGCCAATGCCCACGTGATTATGCCTTACCATATCAAACTTGACGAATTGGAAGAAGACAGCAAAGGCGAACATAAAATTGGCACCACAAAACGTGGGATTGGCCCGGCATATGTGGATAAAGCTGCTCGGGTAGGCATTCGGGTAGCGGACTTGCTCGATGAATCAGAGTTTAAGGCTAAGCTTGAGCGGAATATTCGGGATAAGAACCGGATTCTCGAAAAGCTTTATGGGGCGGAAAAGTTTGAGGTAGAGCCGGTATTCCGCGAATATCTTGGCTATATCAAGCGCCTGGCACCGGTAGTTACGGATACCTCTGTGCTGATTAATAAAGCCATCTCAGAAGGGAAGAAGGTTCTATTTGAAGGGGCCCAGGGTACCCTGCTTGATCTTGATCATGGCACGTACCCCTATGTAACTTCTTCCAACCCGACATCTGCCGGAGCTTGTATTGGCGCCGGTGTCGGCCCGTCGCGGATCGACAAGGTGATTGGCGTTCTTAAAGCATATACTACCAGGGTTGGCCAGGGGCCTTTCCCCACGGAATTACTCTGCGAAACTGGCGAGGCAATTCGCCAGAAAGGGGCCGAATTTGGTGCGACAACGGGGCGGGCACGCCGTTGTGGGTGGTTTGATGCGGTGATCGCTAGGTATGCAGCGAGAATTAACGGAATTGACGCTTTTGCAGTTACGAAACTCGATGTAATGGGCGGATTCGAAAAATTGAAGATCTGCACTGCTTATAAGTATAAAGGACAGATTCTAACTGAATTTCCACCGGATTTAAAGGTACTTGAACAGTGTGAGCCTGTCTATGAGGAATTACCCGGCTGGCAGGAGGACATCAGTAAAGCAACCGCTATAGAAGATTTCCCGGCAGCCGCCCGTAACTATTTAGACCGGATTAAGGAACTGACCGGGGTGGATATGTTCCTTGTTGCCGTAGGGCCAAGACGCGACGAGACAATTGTTTTGCAAGAGGCTTTTTAATTAAACAGAATATTCTTGACAATTTAACAGCGGTTTGGTAGCATTTGTATAAGGTTGAAAAGGCGAATAGAATAAACTATTCGCCTTTTTTGTCAAGTAGGTAAATACTTACAACGGTATGAAGCAAGTTTACAAGATAGAGCAAGTAATCTTGTAAACTAAAATAAAAGCGAGTGGTCAAAGTTGCCCCTTGGGCAACTTTTCTGCTTTTAAAGAGGTGTTCGCACGATGAACCTTTCGCAGGAAGCATTCGAAGAATTTGCCAAGCCCGGAGTACGTGTCCCCTTAATGAAAAACTTCTCAATCCCTAATCTGTCCCCGGTTGGGATAGTGGAGGCCTTAGGCATTCAAAATCAACAATTTGCCTTGTTGGAAAGCAGGAAAGGCGGGGAAAAGCGGGGTAACCACACATTCATTTGTATGTCTCCCCAGCTTGTTTATCGCACCAAGGGAAGAGAGGTATTTGTCAATAATGAGTTAGTCGAAGGCGTTGACCCTTTTTACCAGTTGGAGGCGATACTTGGTAAACATCCCGTGGCTAAGATTCCGGGACTGCCCAAATTCTACGGCGGAGCAGTCGGTTTTGTCAGTTATGATATGGCGCGGTTCTTTGAGGAATTGCCTACTGAAAGCAGGGATGATTTAAATATTCCCGATATGTTTTTCCTGGTCTGTGACAAGTTGATTGTCATCGATAACCTTACCCAAGCGGTACAGGGAATTAACAATGTTTTCATAGGCGATGACGCGGATCCGGCAACATTGTACCGGGAAGGTAAGCAGGAATTGGATGAGCTTGAGTCGATGTTGCAGCAGGTACCCGCGGAAGCGGACCCGGATTTACCGCAATTAGAGTTGGAGAACTTGTTCACCCCTGAGTGTAATATGACCAAAGCTGAGTTCGAGGCAATGGTGGTACGAGCAAAGGAGTATATTAAAGCCGGCGATGTTTTTCAGGTTAACCTCTCAATTCGTCTGGGAAAAGAACTGAAGACTGAGCCGTGGCAAGTATATAAAGTCTTGCGTCAATTGAACCCTTCACCTTACGGGGCGTATCTCAATTTTGGCGATTTACAACTTGTTGGTTCTTCACCGGAATTATTGGTGCGAATCAAGGATGGCGTAGCTGAGACCAGGCCAATTGCCGGAACGCGGCGGAGAGGGGCAGATCGGGAGGAAGACCTGGCATTGGCGGAAGAGCTAATCAGCAACGAGAAGGAACGCGCTGAGCATATCATGCTGGTGGACCTTGAAAGAAATGACCTGGGCCGGGTATGTCAATATGGTAGTGTTCATGTGAACGAGTTAATGGTAATTGAGGAATATTCTCATGTGATGCATATTGTTTCCAATGTTCAGGGCAAGTTGTTTGCCGGGAAAGGCAATTTCGATTTATTACGGGCGTGTTTCCCGGGCGGCACGATTACCGGTGCCCCAAAAGTCCGTTGCATGGAGAGTATCGAGGAACTTGAACCGACCAGACGTGGGGTATATACTGGCTCGGTCGGTTTCTTCGGTTATGGCGGCGAGATGGAGATGAACATTTCGATCCGGACTCTGGTGGTAACGGGAGGAAAGGCCTTTGTCCAGGCCGGCGCCGGCATTGTCGCGGACTCGGTGCCGGAAAGGGAGTACTATGAGTCCCTTAAGAAAGCGGAGGCCTTGTTGCGGGCCCTGGAATTGGCAGAAAGGGAGCTGCGGTAATGAACTGGGTATGTATTGACGGCTGTTTTGTTCCGTCAGATGAAGCGAAAATTTCGGTGTTCGATCATGGCTTTCTCTATGGTGATGGCTTATTTGAAACAATGCGGGCTTATAAGGGGAAAATATTTGCCCTCGCGGAGCATTTACAGCGTTTAAGGCAAGGTGCTGCGGTATTGCGGTTAAAGATTCCCTTTACTGATACCGAGTTGGCTAAATTGTTAGCAGACACAATTTCCCGCAACAACCTACCGGAGGCCTATATTCGCTTGAGTTTTTCACGTGGGTCGGGACCAATTGGGGTAGACCCTGCCCTTTGTCTTAACGGAACCCTGGTGATTATGGCTAAAGCTCCCGCTGATTCTACCCTGGTGTACGAGGAGGGAATTAATCTGGGCATATGTCCGGTGAGACGTAACCATTCCTTGGCCCTGCCCCCGGCGATTAAGTCCATGAATTTCCTGAACAACATTTTAGCCAAGATTTGGGCCAAAGAGTCTGGTTATGCTGAAGCACTAATGTTAAGCGCTGAGGGATGGGTGACGGAAACTACGGTTAGCAACATTTTTTTCATTAAAGCCGGCCAGGTTTTTACCCCAGGAGAACGAGCGGGAATTTTAGCCGGGGTGACGAAGAAATATGTGATTCGGGTTCTGTCTGAAATGAAAATACCTTGTACAGAAGGCCTCTACTCCGAGTCAGAGTTAAAAAAAGCGGATGAGATATTCCTGACTAATTCGGGCAGTGAAGTAATCCCGGTAGTAACGCTGGATGGTGCCCAAATTGGTAATGGTAAGCCAGGAGAATTAACAGGCCGCATTCATCGTAGCTTGAGATTGTCGATAGAGAAAAACATTAGATAAGGCAATTTATTAGATCAGGCACTGGTAAAAATTAAACCCTAAAATTTCACCTTAACGATAACGGAATAACAGAAAATCATATAAATACTTTCAATTGTTCAATAAATAGTTGATATTTAGTGATAATTATTAATAATTTTATAAAATCCTTGGGTTGAATCAATTTAATTTAAGAAGTTTTATAATTCTATAAAATATAATCAAAAACCCAATTATATAGTGTGTTATCTGTTAAAAATATATATTTACTAAATAACGGATTACCCTTAAACAAAGTTGACCTTGTAACCATCAACTAACCGAAATTATGCCAAAGCAATTTTTTCTAAACAATTTTACCTTTATTATCATCTTTTTTGTTATTGACAGAATAGCAAAAATCACGTAAAATTCTTTCTTGTGGTGAACAACTTATGAGCCATTAGCTCAGCTGGCAGAGCACCTGACTTTTAATCAGGGTGTCGTTGGTTCGAATCCAACATGGCTCACCATTTTCTGGCCCATTGGTCAAGCGGTCTAAGACACCGCCCTTTCACGGCGGTAACATGGGTTCGAATCCCATATGGGTCACCACTGAATTTGCCTCGGTAGCTCAGTCGGTAGAGCAGATGACTGAAAATCCTCGTGTCGACAGTTCGATTCTGTCCTGAGGCACCATCTTTGTTTTCATAGCCAGACCAAAAACTTGCACTGTAAATTTGGTTTGGTTATAATATTTTTGATATGCGGGAGTAGTTCAGTGGTAGAATAACGGCTTCCCAAGCCGCAGGTCGCGAGTTCGAATCTCGTCTCCCGCTCCAGAATAAATATAGAAGCTCATGCTTTCCCGAGCGAGGGAAGTGTGAGCTTTTTTGTTTAGACCCCGTTAATTGAGGTAAATTAGCGCCATACCTTTACCCTGGGTGGAGGCTATGGTAT
>DATAMA010000052.1:0-4156 GCA_036260765.1 Desulfobacteria bacterium
CAGATCATATCTTGACCTTTTTGGTTGATAATCGTATCGATTGCAACAGCGGTTTTACCAGTTTGGCGGTCACCGATGATTAACTCCCGCTGACCTCGACCAATGGGAACCATTGCATCGATTGACTTGAGACCGGTCTGCATAGGCTCATGCACGGATTTCCGGGCAATAACACCTGATGCCGGGGATTCAATCGGACGAAACTTATCTGTCACGATGGTCTTTATCGCTCCGTATGCCGGTGCTGCTATGGGTGAAGAGTTCATGTATAACGGCAAGCATGTCCTGATCATTTATGATGACCTTTCCAAACAGGCAGTAGCTTACCGTGAACTTTCACTGCTCCTTAAACGTCCACCAGGACGTGAAGCATACCCTGGAGACGTTTTCTATCTCCACTCTCGTTTGTTGGAGCGTGCAGCGAAATTGTCTGATGACCTTGGCGGAGGGTCAATGACTGCTCTTCCGATTATTGAGACTCAAGCTGGTGACGTGTCGGCCTATATTCCTACTAACGTTATTTCCATTACTGATGGTCAGATCTTCTTGGAATCAGACCTCTTTAACGCTGGTTTCCGGCCGGCAATTAACGTTGGTCTTTCCGTTTCTCGGGTAGGTGGCAGCGCTCAAATTAAAGCTATGAAACAGGTTGCTGGACAGCTTCGTTTGGACCTCGCGGCCTATCGTGAATTAGCGGCATTTGCTCAATTCGGATCTGACTTGGATAAAGTTACCCAATTACGTCTGGCTCGTGGTAAACGGACCATGGAAATTCTCAAACAAAATCAGTATGCCACTATGCCCGTTGAAGAAGAAGTTGTCGTTATTTACGCGGCAGTTAAAGGGTTCACGGATGATATTGATGCTGAGAAAATTGGGAAATTTGAACAAGAATACCTGCGCTTCATGCGCTCCGTGAAGGCCGACCTCTTGGCTAAAATTCGCACCGAGAAGGCGCTGTCCAAGGACATGATCGCCGCTCTGGAAAAAGCAATTAATGAATTCAAACAGGGGTTTGTGGCCTAGATTAAAAAGGAGTAGGTGAATGAGGTGGCAGGAGTACGCGATATTCGTCGCCGGATCCGCAGCGTTAGCAATATGCAGCAGATCACTAAAGCGATGAAAATGGTTGCTGCGTCCAAACTCAGAAAAGCCCAACAAAAACTTAGCGCTGCCCGTCCATATGCCCACCAATTGCAAGGGGTCTTGGAACGCCTATCACAGGCTCCTGGGGACACAGTTCATCCGCTTTTGATCAAGCGGCCTGTGCAAAAGGTGGTCTATGTGGTGATAACATCAGACCGTGGTCTTTGCGGAGGGTATAATGCGAACCTGATTAGGAAGACCGCTGGCTTGATTGCCGAAACACCGCAAGAAGTTAAGTTGGTGACGGTAGGCCGCAAAGGTCGGGATTTCTTCCGACGCGGTAAAATCGAGTTTTTGGCTGAGTTTGTAGCACTTGGAGATGAACCAAGTTATAATCAAGCGAAAGAAATAGCCCAGGAAGTGGTGCGATTATATGAGCAGGGCGAAGCGGATGAGGTTTATCTCATGTATACTGAATTCGTAAGCGCAATTAACCAGAGACCTACTCAAGTCAAACTTCTTCCGATTGAAAAGCCTGAAGGCAAAAAAGGCAAAGATTATATTTTTGAACCGTCGCCTGACGAAATCCTTGCAAGCTTGTTACCGAAGTATGTTGAAACACAGATCTTCCGGTCAATTCTTGAAGGAAAAGCAAGTGAGTTCGGGGCTAAAATGACGGCTATGACTTCGGCAACAGATAACGCTAAGGATATGATTGACCGGTTGTCGTTGGCCATGAACAGAGCCCGACAGGCGGCGATTACTAAGGAAATATCTGAAATTGTCGGTGGAGCAGCTGCTTTAGATTAAGCTGCCGGAAATACCCAATAAGGAGGTTTCGCGCCTGTGAAGAACGGCAAGATTTTGCAAGTTTTGGGACCGGTAGTTGACGTTGCGTTTGCGCCCGATGAACTGCCGGCGATATATACTGCCATTAAGGTAATTGTTCCCGAAAAGAAAATTAATATCACCTTAGAAGTAGCTCAACATCTCGGGAATGATACAGTACGTTGTGTTGCTATGTCCTCGACCGATGGCCTGCAAAGGGGCATCGAGGCAATCAACACTGGTGCACCAATTACAGTACCTGTCGGGCCCAACACGTTGGGTCGGATGGTAAGTGTTTTGGGTGTACAAATTGATAACGTTGGAGATGTTAAGTCTGATATAAATTATCCTATTCACCGTCCTGCTCCAGCCTTCGAAGATCAAGAGCCTTCCACCCGTATATTAGAAACTGGAATCAAAGTCATCGACTTACTGGCCCCGTATTCTAAGGGTGGTAAAATTGGACTCTTCGGCGGTGCTGGTGTTGGTAAAACTGTTTTGATTATGGAACTAATTAATAATATTGCTAAACAACACGGTGGTATTTCCGTATTTGCCGGTGTTGGTGAGCGGACTCGTGAAGGAAATGACCTTTACCATGAAATGAAAGAGTCTGGCGTTATCGATAAGACCGCCATGGTGTTCGGTCAAATGAACGAACCACCAGGAGCTCGTCTTCGTGTAGCCTTGACAGGTCTGACTATGGCGGAATTCTTCCGTGATGAGCAAGGTCAAGACGTGTTGCTCTTTATCGACAATATTTTCCGCTTTACACAAGCTGGATCTGAGGTTTCGGCTCTGCTTGGTCGGATGCCTTCGGCCGTTGGTTATCAGCCCACGTTGGCAACAGAGATGGGTCAATTGCAAGAGCGGATTACATCCACTCATAAAGGATCTATTACATCTGTACAAGCTATCTATGTGCCTGCTGACGACTTGACTGACCCTGCGCCGGCAACAGCATTTGCCCACTTGGATGCTACAACAGTTTTGTCACGTGCCATTACTGAAAAGGGGATCTACCCCGCTGTGGACCCCTTAGACTCATCATCGCGGATTCTTTCACCTTCAGTACTTGGCGAGGAGCATTATGCAGTTGCACGTCGAGTTCAGCAGATTCTGCAAAAGTACAAAGAGCTGCAGGATATCATTGCAATTTTGGGTATGGATGAGCTTTCTGAAGAAGAAAAACTTATCGTTGCTCGGGCTCGTAAGATCGAACGTTTCTTATCACAACCGTTCCACGTTGCTGAAGTATTTACAGGTACACCAGGAAAATATGTACCCTTGAAAGAGACAATTCGTGGCTTTAAAGAAATTGCGGATGGGAAATACGATGACATTTCAGAGGCAGCCTTCCTAATGGTTGGCCCCATTGAAGAGGTACTTGAAAAAGCCAAGAAAATGGGGGCGTAAGCCATGGCAGGAACATTCACTCTAAATGTAGTCTCTCCTGAAGGAAATGTCCTGAAAGAAGAGGTTGAGTTTGTTGTTCTTCCCGGCGGGGCCGGTGAACTCGGAATTTTACCGAACCATGCCCCTTTAATTGCGGGACTTAGCATCGGTGTAGCTCGCATCACAATTAATGGCAGCGTTAAACGCTTAGCACTAGCTGGAGGGTTTGTTGAAGTTGTAGATAACTCTGCAACAGTGCTTGCAGATACTGCCGAGCTAAGCGAAAAAATTGATCTTTCTCGTGCTTTAAAAGCAAAAGAGCGAGCTACAAAGCGTTTGGCATCTGCAGCTAGTGAGATTGATGTCAAACGAGCTGAGTTAGCTTTGCGTCGAGCGATAGCTCGAATTAATGCTTCAGAAGGTTCAAAATAGGTTTATAAATAGAAGAAGTTACTTTTTTAAAAGGCCATTCTTAAAAGGCCTTTTTTCTTTGCCTATTTTATAGCTAAAATTTAACAAATGGATATATCAAAATAAAATGACCAAGTATGTTAGCTTTCTCATAATTTGGTAAAGCTATTGCTAAACCTATGAGAAAGAGGCTTCAAAAATGCATGTATATCAACCAGTTAATGAACGGAATATCTACAACAATTTATATATAATAATACTTGTCTTATGTATAGTATGTTGGGTATGTAAAGCGCCAGAGTTTCTAAATATGGTATCTAATAAAGGGACTGTTCAGTCCGTAGTAAAAGAAAATCCTTTGCTCTTAAATTCCGGAATAACTGAGTCAAATAAAGCAGAAGTTAGTATTACTCTTTGGTCTGAAAAAGGAGATATC
>DATAMA010000057.1:0-15839 GCA_036260765.1 Desulfobacteria bacterium
GCCCTCGAAGACCGGCCGTTGGCCGACTGTAAAGACTAAAAGCCGGCGGGTATACCCGCCGGCTTCTAGACGTATGCCTTAAATTACGCCGTGCCTTAGTGCGCTTTTCGCGCCAGTTGCGAAAAAGGCAGCGGAATATACCCCTGATACAGATGGCATTGGCCGCAATACAGTTCGGGCACCTGCTCTACGGGCAGTGGATAAGCAAACGAATGGCAGACCAGACAACTCCGCTCATTATCTACCGCAACAAAGGCATGGTCATGAGCGAAATAGGCAGTGTGCGTGGCCGGGGGTTTCCGGTGGCAGTCGGTACAAAAAGTGTTGGCGCGCGCATAAAGCGCCGGTTCCGTCAATACCTGACGAAAATCTTGCTGTTTTCTGCGGTCCAGGAACAAGGTGTAGCGGTGGCAGGTATTACACTGGGCCAGATCCCGTAATGCCGCTGTTCCATGCCTGTTTAACCAGTCGGGGCTTTTATGTTCCAAGGTAACCGGTGGATTGCGATGACACTTTTCGCAGCCTAATGGGCCATTGCGTTGATAATGACAAGTTAAACATACGCCCATGCCGACGGCAGCCTTAACCGCACCTGACTGTCCGCTCAACTTCTCCCCCCCTGCTGTTTGTTGGACATCCCCGTCGCCTGCCGTCTGGTCACTCTTCAGATGGCCGGTGCTGAGATGGCACTGGACACAGGTGATATTTTGGGCCAGATGCTCCCGGTGGGGAACGATCAAGTCACCGTCCGGCGTGACTATGCGGTCAGGATTATGGCAGTTCTGGCATGGCCTGTTTGTTACCTCGATCAGTATGGGACGGGAGAGGTAATACCTGGCGAGCATCGCGCCTTTGCCGACCGTATTTAGCGAATGGCAGTCCTGACAGGCTACCAGGGCATGGGTCGATTTTTGCCAACCGGCAGCAGCCGCCCGATGGCAATTAATACAAGTATTTGTGGCTGATACGTAAACATTTACACCAATATAAGCGGCGCTTATGACCAAGAGAAAGACGAGCATCACAATAAGCAGACAACGGTGCAGCATTCAAAATCACCCCTTTGTTTAATGTTACAAAGGGTCCACCTTGCGCTTAAATTATCTCCGGTAAATTATATGAGCTATGTCTGCGCTTTACGAACTTGTGATTTTTTTCATTTGTTTTTTCAGTCTTCCGTTCTATAATGTTAGTGGCATCATTATAGTACATTTTTTGCATTAGCTAGGAGTGATAAAATGTTTCGAAAAGTTTCCCGCCTGCGCAATGCCGTCCAGTTAATGTTTGCGCTGCTCGTGGTCTATGTCGGCTTAACTTTTACCCTGTTTGTCAACGCTTATCTGCACGGTACAACTCCGGTTGTGAGCCGGCCCGGCGGCGTGGAGGGATTTTTGCCGATCAGTGCCTTGGTTGCCTTCAAAGCCTGGTTGGCGACAGGGCAATTTGACAAAATTCACCCGGCCGGTCTGATCATCTTCCTGACCATCGTGACAATTTCCTTGCTGTTTAAGAAAGCCTTTTGCGCCTGGCTCTGCCCGATCGGCACCTTGTCCGAGGGATTAGCCGGGCTAGGCCGGAAATTTTTCGGCCAAAACTTTAAGCTCCCTAAAGCGCTCGATTATCCGCTGCGTGCTATAAAATATCTTTTGCTCCTGTTTTTCGTCAATATTATTTTACTGGGCATGGACGGAGTGATGGCCAGCGGGTTTTTAACCAGTAACTATAACCTAATTGCCGATGTCAAAATGCTACAATTTTTTGAGGGCCTTTCCGGCACAGCCCTGTTGATCGTTGGCCTGCTCGTAATCGCGTCGGTCTTCATCGAGCATTTCTGGTGCCGCTATCTCTGCCCATACGGTGCCCTGCTGGGAATCGTCGGTCTGCTTAGTCCATTTAAGGTGACCCGTGAGGAAGAAACATGTACCGGCTGCGGTGCTTGCACCCGTGCCTGTCCTAACCGGATCGAGGTAGCCAAAGCGAAACGGGTCTGGTCACCTGAGTGCACCTCTTGCTTAAACTGCGTAAATTCTTGCCCTGCCAAAGGGGCGCTGGCTTATAAACCGCCGCTCGGTAAATTATTGCTATCCCCTAAATACACGGCAGCCGCAATTATCGCTACCTGGCTGATCTTTGTGATTGCCGCCAAGGCTACAGGTCATTGGGATACCGCGGTTACCGGCAACGTGTACCGCCAATTGATTCCCCTCGCCTCCCAAATCGGACATTAGTTATTGGCTGTCAATCCCGGATATTAACTAATCGAGCACAACGATAATCAATATTTTTAGTCTGTTTTATTTCTGACAAAAAATGCCCTTCTACGGTAGACTGATCTACTATAGAAGGGCATTTTTGATGGTATTTTTAATTCACCGGCCCGGCAACCAGGACCGACAGCGGCTGCCTGGCAATTTTCGCCGATATCTGGGTAGTTTCGCTCACATTGCCGTCTAGGACTTTGCGTACCGGTTTCTCACACAGCAAATTGACCTCACTTACGCGGTAAAAATCCACCTTAGGATGAGAAAGATGGGTGCCGCGGTAAACCTGGGGCAGGAGCGCCAGTACTTCTGGACGGGAAAGGTCGCGCATCACCAATACATCAAGTTTTTTGTCCTGGTAGTCGGCGCCTGGGGAGAACTTCAATCCGCCCCCGGCGTAAACTGTATTCATGATAAAGACTCCCTGCACCTTTTTATGCACTACAGTTCCATCTAACTCCAACGTCACCGGAGTCTCCTTCAGTTCTTTCATCGTCTTGAAAATTCCCCAAACAATCGCCGGGGCCCCACTAAACACGCCTTTGGATAAGTTAACATTGAACATCACATCCGCAGGAAAGCCGATTCCGTCAATACAAGTGAAGTAGCCGGCCTGGTCAACCCCCAGATCTATTTCAATCTGGCGGGGCTGCCGCAATAGATCTACGGATGCATCCAGCGTTGACGGCAGGTGCAGAGAACGGGCCAGGTCATTGCCGGTTCCCGCGGGGATGACCGCAAGGGAAGTAGCAGTCCCGGCTATCCCATTAACCACCTCATTGATCGTACCATCACCCCCGACAACGGCGATTGCCGGCCAACCTTCCCCCGCCGCCTTTGCCGCAAGTTCCGTTGCATGCCCCGCGCTTTTGGTAACTGCCAGGGCATACTTGATCCCCTTTTGCCGTAATAACCCTTCCAACCTGGTGATTAATTTTGCCGCTCTACCCTTTCCGGCAGTCGGATTAATAATTAACTGGTATTCCAACAAATTTTCCTCCAAAGCTGTGTTAGCTGTAACGTCTTTAAGTGTCACATTTTGGTATTAGCGTATGCAGTCACTAAAATTCAGTGCAACAAGCAATGTGCATAACAGGACTAATATACCTCAGCCGGATAAGCTTGGCAAACCAAAAAAGCGGCGGGACTGTTAAACTGCACCTATCTACTTGACAGATAGGCAAGCTCGTCGTCCTGACCGCTTTTTACATCATCTCGCTAGATTATCAGTGTCATTTGGTATTGATCCTTTTTCTCACAAGCCCTGCGCCGCAACATATGTAGCGAGGTCTACGACCCGCTGCGAATAGCCCCATTCGTTATCATACCAGGCGATAACTTTGACCATCGTTTCATCCATTACCATCGTCGATAATCCATCAATAATTGAGGAATAGCAGCTGCCGTTAAAGTCGCTGGACACGAGGGGCAAATCGCAATAACCGAGGATACCCTTCAGTTGAGCTTCGCTGGCACTCTTTAACGCTTCATTAACTTCTTCTTTGCTTGTCCGCCGGTCTGTTTCTACCACTAGGTCAACCACCGAAACGTTTGGCGTCGGTACCCGCATTGCAAAACCATTTAGCTT
The DNA here is from genome assembly GCA_036260765.1 of Desulfobacteria bacterium. Lineage (GTDB taxonomy): Bacteria > Bacillota > Desulfitobacteriia > Desulfitobacteriales > JAJXUE01 > DATAMA01. Next base: position 3,850 of record DATAMA010000057.1, read on the forward strand.
ACCCTTTAACCCAGGCAATACCAAGGCCACTGCTTTCGCAGCTCCGGTCGTCGTCGGAATGATCGACATCCCGGCGGCTCTGGCGCGGCGAAAGTCTTTGTGTGATTGGTCCAGAATCTGCTGATCGTTTGTATATGAATGAACTGTAGTCATCAACCCTCGTTTAATGCCGAAATTCTCCATCAACACTTTGGCAAACGGAGCCAAGCAGTTCGTTGTACAGGATGCATTCGAAATAATATTGTGTTGAGCCGGATTATACTTTTCCTGGTTAACCCCCATGACAATGGTGATGTCTTCTTCTTTGGCGGGAGCGGTGATCACTACCTTTTTGGCTCCATTATCAATGTGCTGCTGACAGTCACCGCCGCGATTAAATTTGCCGCTGGACTCAATTACAATATCAACACCTAATTCACCCCAGGGAATATCCGCCGGGCTGGTGTGGTTAACTACTTTGACTTGATGATTGTCGACAAGCAATTGTCCATCAACGTAACGTACGTCAGCGTTTAGGGTGCCGTGCACCGAATCGAATTTTAACAGGTGGGCCATAATATCTCCCACCGTGCGGTTATTGACCGCTACGATTTCAATGTCATCACGCATCAAGGCTGCCCGAAACACATTTCGCCCAATACGTCCAAATCCGTTAATTCCAATCCTGATTGCCATTCGACATCAGTCATCTCCTCTTTAAGCATTTTTTGCCACAAAAAACTATAACACTTTTCAGCACTTTATCACAACCCTATGGATTGCAGTTTACCTCCGATTTACTTCTACATGCTTCGCTATGCTCGTTAATTCGTTCCCTTGGCAAAAAATAAATATGACCTAATATTTTTTAATTAAGTCATCATAAAGGCGGGTTTTTGGTACTAATATGATGCACATAATCCCGAGCACCACAAGAAAAACGCGCATCGGTTCCCTCTGCGCGCGTTTTTCCTCGTACTATCTTCCGCTGTCCTTGCCAATATTGGCAAGGTTATACTTTCCGATAGTATAAGAAAAGGCCCTCAGTTGCCTGAGAGCCGCTAATGTCAACAAGAGTCCGATTATGCTAATTATAAGTAAGTATTACGCAATTAAGCCAACTGTTCCAAACGTTTAACCACAGGCGTGGTGTCTTCCTGACTTTCCGAGCGCAGCGGGAAAATCAGCGCAATCAAGGCAAAACCTGTAGCCAGGCAAGCGATATTCTGCACTCCTAATACGGCAAACAGGATTGCCCGGTACTCCGTCGGCGTGCCAATCGCGTAAGCCTTACTGCGAATATCTTCCCAAGACGTATCGCTCTTTGTCCAGGTCTGAAGGCCATAAAAATCGACGGAATTAGCGAGCTTGCTCACGCCTTGGTACGCATCATCATTCGGTGAAGCATAGATGAAGCCCTTGGTAGTATATACTTTGAGAATTTCAATCGGCTGCCCGGTAAAAGATTTTTTAGCGGAAGTCCTTTCGATACGCAAAACATCGGCGGGCACAAGGTCGAACTGCCGGCCGTTAGCCTGGACAAGATAGTGGAAGTCCGCTGTTGCTGTTACCGAGGTAGTCTTTACAGTTAATAGAGATATAACAACTGAACAGATCAGAATAATTGCAATGCAGATAACTGCAACAGTCGCAAACACCATCTCCCGGTTATAATGATGATTACGTAAATAAGGGATTGAAATAGGAATCACTACCTTTTCAACAATATCTCACAAGTATTAATTTTACTATAGAATGGTTTTAAAGGCAAACGGATGATATTAGCTAAAAAAGTCTGGGAAGCCGTGTGAAAATAATATGTGAATTGAGTAGTCGATTTATTCCTACCATTCCCAACGATTCTCTATTCCTCATCAGAATTCGCCATTATTCGGGCTACTCCACTCTCTTGGGCCGCTTTAGCCACAGCACTGGCAACTGCCGGAGTAAGCCTCGGGTCAAACGCAGTGGGCAGAATAAAATCAGCGTTTAGCTCACGGTCCGTAACTAATCCGGCAATGGCGTAAGCCGCAGCAACTTTCATCGCTTCATTGATTGCACTTGCTTTTACCTGCAGCGCACCGCGAAAAATACCGGGAAAGGCAGCGACGTTGTTAACCTGGTTAGGAAAGTCAGAGCGCCCCGTGCCCACGACCACAGCCCCTGCCGCTTTCGCAGTATCCGGCATAATTTCCGGTGTTGGGTTGGCCAAGGCAAATACAATCGGTTTATTCGCCATCGTCCTGACCATTTCTCCACTCAGTGCATTGGCCACGGACACGCCGATAAACACATCTGCCCCGGCGAGGGCGTCTGCCAAGCTGCCCTTGACTTGGTGCCGATTAGTTTGCAGGGCGATTTCCTCTTTATATTTGTTCATCCCGTTTGGCCGTCCCTGGTAGATCGTCCCTTGCCGGTCGCACATAATAATATCCTGTACGCCCATGCTGAGCAACAGCTTGGTAATCGCAATCCCGGCAGCTCCAGCACCGCTCGTCACCACTTTAATCCGCTTAAGCTCCTTATTGACCACTTTTAAGGCATTGATGAGGCCCGCCATGGTCACAATTGCGGTACCATGCTGATCATCGTGAAAAACCGGAATATCCAGTTCAGCCTTTAACCGGGCTTCAACTTCAAAACAACTCGGAGCGGCGATATCCTCCAGATTTATCCCGCCGAACACAGGGGCAATGAGTTTAATTGTTTCGACAAGCTGATCAACATCTTTGGTAGGGAGGCAGAGCGGAAAGGCATCCACACCGGCAAAGTTCTTAAATAGGATACACTTGCCCTCCATGACCGGAATTGCCGCGTGCGCCCCAATATCACCCAAGCCTAAGACTGCTGTGCCATTGGAAACAACTGCTACCATGTTACCTTTGTTGGTGTAGGCGTAAGCTAAATCTTGATTTGCGGCGATTTCTTTACACGGCTCGGCCACTCCTGGCGAATAGGCCAAACTGAGGTCATGGGCATCCTTGACAGGTACCTTGCTTTGGATACAAATTTTACCATGATTGTCCGCATGGAGTTTTAACGCTTCATCGCGTAATGACACCATACCGGCGCCCCCTTTCGTTACCTTCAAATCTTTTTATACAACCTTGTGATCCTAATTCTTATCATCTTAAGTCTATTGATTATGCGCCCAAGCGACAAGCGGTTATTTTTGCAGCCAACTGCCGAGGGCATAGCTGTTGGCCTCACGATTAAGCGCCGCAATCGAGGCGGTGAGCGGGATCCCTTTCGGGCAGACCCGTACACAATTTTGGGCGTTGCCGCAGTCAGCGATTCCTCCGGCATCGAGCAAGGCCTCCAGCCGTTCGCGCTTATGCATCGCCCCGGTTGGATGGGCATTGAACAAGCGCACCTGGGAAATCGCCGCCGGGCCGATAAACTTGGCGCGGCGGTTAAATTGGGGACAGGCCTCCGCACAACAACCACAAGTCATACAGCGCGACAACTCATAAGCCAAGCGACGCTTTTCTTCCGGAAAGCGCGGGCCGGGTCCAAGGTCAAACGTCCCATCGATCGGAATCCACGCTTTAACCTTCATTAAATTAGTAAATAAAATCTGCCGGTCAACGATTAAATCACGGACAATCGGGAATTTATGCAGCGGTTCCAAAATAATCGGCTGGCGTAAATCGTCAATTAAGGCGCTGCACGCCGGCCTGGCCTTGCCGTTAATATTCATCGTGCACGCCCCACACACCTCCTCCAGGCAATTGCATTCCCACACTACCGGTGTCGTCCGTTCGCCGGCAGCATTGACCGGATTGCGCTGAATTTCCATCAGTACGGAAATGATGTTTAGGTGCGGCCGATAAGGAAGTTTAAATGACTCCCAGCGTGGTCGCTGATCCGGCCCGTCCTGGCGTTTAACCCTTAACTTAATCTGTTGCGTCATCTTAACCGCCTCATCGGTAAGCTATTTTTCCTCAACATCGTAGCGGCGCGGGCGGGGCTTAAGCAGGGATGTATCGACCGCTTCGTAGGTAAATTTTGGCCCGGCAGCGCTCCAACGGGCCTTGGTCGTTTTCAGCCAGTTAAGATCATCTCGTTCCGGGAAGTCCGGCTTATAGTGAGCGCCCCGGCTCTCATTTCGCTGTAAAGCGCCCCGCGTAATCACCCGGGCAAGCTCGAGCATGTCCCAGAGTTGCCGCGTAAATTGCAGGACCTGGCTGCTCCACTGAACAGAGTCATTGACATTAATATTTTGGTAGCGCTGCATCAGTTCCTGGATTTTGCCGTCCGTTTCCTTTAATTTGGCATTATAGCGCACGACCGTGACGTTTTTCGTCATTATTTCTCCTAACTCCTGATGCAAGCGATAGGGATTTTCCCTGCCGTGTAAATTAACAATATTTTTAAATCTCTCCTGCTGACGGGTTACCTCCCGCGCCAAGATGTGCTTGGGCAAGTCGGCAGAAGTCCGGGTCAAACCCTCTATATAATTAAGGGAACCGGATCCGGCAACCATACCGCCATAGATCGCCGAGAGCAGGGAATTAGCCCCCAGGCGATTAGCTCCGTGATATTGGTAGTCGCACTCCCCGGCCGCGAACAAGCCAGGAATGTTGGTCATCTGCTGAAAATCCACCCACAGGCCGCCCATTGAGTAGTGGACAGCCGGGAAAATCTTCATCGGCTGGCGGTACGGGTCTTCACCGATGAATTTCGCATATGTCTCCAGAATTCCGCTCAATTTTACCGTAAGTTCATCATTAGAAAGATGTGAAAGATCAAGATACACCGTGTTCTCACCGTCAATACCAAGCTTCATCTCCGTACAGACCTTAAAGATCGCCCGGCTGGCAATGTCCCGCGGCACGAGATTGCCATAGGCTGGGTACCACTCCTCCAGGAAATACCAGGGCTTGCCCTCTTTATATGTCCAGATCCGCCCTCCTTCGCCCCGGGCCGATTCTGACATCAAGCGCAGCTTGTCCTCCCCCGGGATTGCGGTCGGGTGAATCTGAATAAACTCACCGTTGGCATAATACGCACCCTGCCGGTAAACTGCCCCGGCAGCCGCTCCGGTATTAATCGTTGAGTTAGTGCTTTTACCAAACACCATCCCGCTTCCCCCGGAGGCGATGATTACCGCATCCGCCGGGAAAGCCCTGATCTCCATGCTCTTAAGGTCCTGGGCGACGATTCCGCGGCAAATGCCCGTATCATCCAGCGCCGCGCAGAGGAAATCCCAGCCTTCATATTTAATAACCGTGCCCTCTGCCTCATACCGCCGTACCTGCTCATCACAGGCATTAAGCAGTTGCTGACCGGTAGTTGCGCCGGCAAACGCCGTGCGGCGAAACTTGGTCCCGCCGAACAGGCGGAAATCCAGCAGGCCCTCCGCTGTGCGGTTGAACATCACCCCCATGCGGTCCAGCAGGTGGATGATCCCGGGCGCAGCCTCACACATCCGTAATACCGGCGGCTGATTAGCCAAAAAATCCCCCGCATAAATGGTATCCATAAAGTGTTGCCAGGGGGAATCCCCTTCCCCCTTGGTATTTACCGCGCCGTTAATACCGCCCTGAGCACAGACCGAATGGGAACGTTTTACCGGCACCAGACTGACTAAATCAACGGAAACACCGGCTTCCACCAGTTTAAGAGTTGCCATTAGACCAGCCAATCCGCCCCCGACCACAACAACCTTGCGCATCAAAACTCTCCTCCCCGGAGCTGGGCGATGGTCTGAACCGCTGTAACGCTGAGCAGTACAAATACTCCCCCGCAGAGCCAACCGGCCACTCGTTGCGAGCGCGGCCCAACGGTAATTCCCCAGGTAATCAAAAAGGCCCAAAGCCCGTTGGCAAAGTGAAAAACAGCAGCCAAGACACCAATTAGAAACAGGATCTGCCCACCCCGAGCCGCGACATAACCGGTTAGAGCCTGAACAGTATCGGCTGCACTGCCCCTTTCCGCCGTTACCAAGGTCAGATGCAAAACTACAAATAAAAAAGTCAAAATCCCGCTCAATCTTTGTAGCATAAAATACCAGTTCCGTGAATATAGATAGTAGTGCAGGTTAAATTCGGCGTCATAGGCGATGATTAACCCATAGACAGCGTGAAAGAAGAGAGGCAAAAACACCAGCAGTGTTTCTAGGTACAAAATCCCGGGAAGATTGCGCATTACGGTGATATGTCGTTCATATAGAGCCGGATTGACACTGGCAATAACATTTAAGTTTAAGTGAAAGATGAGAAAAATTCCGATCGGCAGCACACCGGCCAGCGAATGAACGCGCCGCACCAGAAAATGATATTTGGCCCTCACACCTTGCTTGCTCCTTTCGGTTATCCGTGCCGTTACCAGAAGTTTTCCCAATTTTGCCTTAACCAACTCCAGTTCACGATAAGTCATCTTTCTACAAATTCTGTTGACTTTCGACATTTATCGACCTACAATTGAGGTGAATTTCCATTTTTACACTCTTCTTAAGCCTCCCTAACAAGGGAGGCTCTTTTTTTACCGCAGTGTTGCCCGCTAAAGTTTATCGGGATTAATTTGATACACGCAACACAAAGTAGGGATGCCTTAGCTTGGCGTCCCTACTTTTCTGTCTCCTACACCGATGATTATATTTCACTGCGATTTCTGCCCTGTCCTCTTAGCCAAAACCAAATCAAAAATCTTCTTCGGCATTATTCACTTAAATAGAGCGTCAAAAATAGGTCATGTAGTGTCAAACTTTACTGAACTAAGGCTAACTAAAAATTTTCTAGAAGTTTTAAGGCACATAAGCGTGTGATAATGTAGCCAATTGGCCTAATTTGTCGCCATTTTATGGAAGGTAATCCATATTTTATCTCGAAATCCAGTTTATAATAAAAAGAAAAAGAATTATGTTTGGGGGGACCAATATTTCGCTCCTTGCTGGCAGCATTGCTTAGAATCGGAAGGTGATTAATTGCATAATGTTCAACGCAATTTGAGGGCAAGTCCACTCTCGCCAAGGTTCAAAATTAAACTGTTCATCTTGGCAACCGGTTGCCTTTTAGTCGGTTTGATCACAACGATTGGGATCACCGGAATCACAGCGAGTCCAACTTTTTGTCAAACCTGCCATGAGATGCGTCCCGAATATGTTACTTGGAAAGCAAGCGCGCACAGCCAGATTAGTTGTCTCGATTGTCACTCTCAACCTGGAACAAATCAGTTGATTACTCAAAAGACGATGTTTCTGAAAGAACTTTATGATCACTTGATAGGTAATATCAACACCCCAATTTCGCTTGATGACCCAACCCCTGATGTCGTATGTGAAAAATGTCATACGGATAAACGTGTCGCAACGCCAAGCGGGGATATCAAAATACCCCACAAAGCCCACAAAGCAAGAGGCATCCCCTGCATGGCCTGTCACAGCGCAGTGGCACACGCAGAAATCGCTGAAAACGGCTTTACGGCCGACGGCAATTGGCAAAAATGGATTGAGCCGGTTGGCAAGGTCTACATGCGACAGGACTTCCTGAAATTTTCCATGGCTGAATGTTTAGACTGCCATCAGGAGCTGAGTGCCGGTCCGGGGGTAGACCAGTGCGATGCTTGCCATACCAAATTCATCAAACCGGCCAGCCACAAGGACAAGCAGTTTCTCATTCAGCATGGAAGGGCCGCATTTAAAGACATTAACCAATGTGACCAATGCCATAAAGTGACGAAATTCAGCAAGGCCATCCAGACCAGGGTGAGCAACCCCGTTGTCCAATATGCTCGGAGTAATGACTTTTGCAGTAATTGCCACCGTAAGACCAAACCGGCTAACCATACGGCCGTTGATTGGCGCAAGCAGCACGGTAAGTTAGCCCAAGTCGATAGGAACGGCTGTCTAATCTGCCATGACGATGGTAAACCGAGTCGAAAGGACCCCGTTACGAAAACCTACTGTTACAAATGCCACGTTTCCCAACTGCACTCGGCACTACAGAACGGTCATCCACGATTTCCGCTGGGACCAAACCCTGAAATAGCTCGTAACCCTTGCTTTCGATGTCATCCGGTATCAAATTGCGCCAAGTGTCACTACGTCCCTACTAATTAGTTGCTGAAAGGAGATTTGACTTAATGGGAACTATCAATGTTTCGGCCGATAATCACAACTCAAATTCAGAACCGTCAGGTAATTCTTCCCCGAAGAAAGTAATCTCATACCCCCAAGCCATTATCACCCTAATCCTTGTCGCCATTTTCTTAAGTGCTGCTGGTTATGCCTTGGGTAAGTACAAGTTCTGGAAAACTTATGATACCACGCCATTAGTAGATAGGTCAGAGGCGGTATGGACTGAACGGGTGAAAGGTGACCCTAATAACCCTGATAACTACGTGCAACTCGGCTATATCTATTTTCAGAAACGTGACTATGCCAGAGCTGAAGCGATGTACAAGAAGGCCATTGCCATTGATAGCAAAAATTATCAGGCACACTTTAACCTCGGTGTAACCTTTGTTCAAACCAAGAAGAACGGGCGGGCGGCTGAGGAATTCCAAAAAGCAATTGAAATCGGGCCCAAAGCTCCTGCGGCTCATCTCAGTTTAGGCATGCTGTATTACGACGAGGGAAAGTATGACAAAGCTTTGTCAGAATTAAATACTGCTTGGGAGGCAAACCCCGGTGATGAGTCTGTATTAAAAACGATTGCCCAATCAGAAGAAAAGTTAGGTAAAAAAGATGATGCTTTACGCGATTTCCAACAGGCATTAACGTTCATGCCAAATGACAAGGAAGCTAAAGAAGCAATAAACCGCTTAAGTCGCAAAAAGTAAGCTTTGAGGAGGTGAACCGGCTTAGACCGGATAATGATGGCTGTTACTACTGACGTGAAGCAAATACCCCAAAAGGGCATGTCCGAAAAAAAGTTTAAAACCATCCTTACGATCATGATTCTCCTAATAATTGCGATATTTCTACTGTCTTATTTCTTAGGGCGAAATCTGTTTAAGCCATTAACCCAGGCGCTTTCGATAAATCCCGGACCACCAACCTACATCTTTTCTATCACGGGGGAAGGGGCTAACGGTCAATTGAAAAAACCGATGGGGGTAACAGTTGCTAACGAGACAATTTACGTCACGGACACTAATAATCATCGGGTTCAGGTTTTCGATTATGATGGTAACCCTGTCTTCTCGTTTGGCAAAGGCGGGAGTGGCGAGGGACAATTTCAGTTTCCTTACGGCATAGCCGTCGACAGCAATAACCTCATTTACGTGGCCGATATGTGGGCGAATAACATTCAGGTGTTTACCCCTGAGGGTAAATTTATTAAATACTTCGCTAAAAAGGATGTGGGTAAGCCGACGGGGCTTTATATCCAGGCTGGTAAGCTTTATGAAGCGGACCTAAAATCTAACTCGGTAAAAACATTTGACATTGCGACTGAAAAGAAAACATTAGAGATTGGCAAAAAAGGAAACGCCAACGGACAATTTGTCGCTCCAAACTCGGTAGCAGTTACCTCTGACAAAATCTATGTTGGGGACAGTCAAAACGACAGGTTGCAGGCTTTCTCAAAAGACGGCAAGTTCCTTTATGTAATGGACGGCTCAACCGATCATCAAAACCCCAAAACCATTACGGCAAGGGGTGTCGGTGTAGATGGTCGTGGCGTAGTGTACGGTGTATCCCTGCTTGGTAACTATGTCTGTGGATTTGATGACAAAGGCCAGTATCTATGGTCATTTGGTGGTCAGGGAATGAATGAAGACCAGTTTGTACTTCCCAACGGTCTTTACGCTGATAGTCAGGGCAGGATTTATGTTACAGAACAGGGCAATAACCGAGTGAGCGTTTGGGAAAATTAGACAGCTTATTTATTGTTAAGGGGCGGGAGCCCTCTCCTTTCCTCCCCTTAACACTTATTTCGACTGATAAAAAACGGCGTTACGCGCATCTCCCTTAAGGGTATTAGCGGTATGACCGCTTTACCGCTCTTCCATTCCGTCACGAAAGGAGGTGACCATAAGTGAGACTTGAAAGAGCTATTAAAAGATTTAACGAAAAGAAGGAGAGTAAAAAAGTGAAAAAACTTATTATGATTGCCGGGTTAGCCGCGTCGCTCGTACTTGGCTCTGCCTTGAGCGCAATGGCTGCAAACCCACTACCAAATGGCACTGGTACATCGACTACTGGTGCAACTTATCAAGCAACTCCGGCTGGCACGACAATTGAAAATGGCAAATACCCCGGAACCCAAGCTCCAAATTATTACGGTTACGAAGCAAAACAAAACGTGCCTGGCGGTGCACCAAGTACAACCGGTGATTCTACGGTCCCCATGGGTACTAATGGAGCTACTGGTCAAAAAGTTACCCGTATTCACAGTAACTATGCTAAAAACACCAATGCTTGCGCATCCTGCCACGCAACCCACACCGCCGTTGGCGATAATTTGTTGCAGTGGGAAGGCGAAACCCCGACTTGTATGGCTTGCCATGACGGCTCGGCAGGTGTAGCAACATATGACGTTTCCAATGGTTTAATCGGTACTTCGAGCAAAATCACCAACGGTGGATTGTTCCCGCAGAACGTTGCAGATTCTACAATTAACTCCAAATCAATGCACGATGTTTTTGGTGATGGAACAACTACCCTGGCAGCTGCTCCTGGTGGCAACTTCGGTACCACCAATACCTCTACCACCCGAGATAGTGGTAAGTGGGAAAAAGACTTTACATGCGTAAGCTGTCACAGCCCGCACGCCAATGGCGGCAACTTCCGTATCCTTGAGCCTAATGTTAACGGTTTTGCTGACCTCCATACCTCAAGTGCTGCCTCTGTCAACTACATCAGTTGGACAACAGTTGCTGCGCCTGGAACAAGCGATGGTAAACAATTTGCAGTTAAGGCTCAGTACACTGATTATAACAATGCGCAGCCTTTCTATGCCTACCTGATGACTGCACCACATGGTTATGAAGTTGACGTAACTACAGGCGGCACTGCGATTACCTCCGGTTTCACAGTAGATAATAGTGCCGGTTATACCGTGGTCAAATTTGATGCTGCCCCTGGTGGTACCGTTTCTATCGATGGCAAGGTTGCTCTTAAAGTAAAAGGCAACATTGACGGTTACTTAACTGAAGCCGAAAAAGTTACCTACGTAAATGGCTTCAGCGATTTCTGCGGCGCATGTCATACTGACTACAATACCGCTAATACTTCCACAACATCAGTTACTAATGGCTATGGTGACAGAACGTTTACAGCCATCAACAATAAAACAAACGCTGGCGATTGGAAACAACTTAAAGACCCAGCTGGAAACGCACTTTATGCTGATCCCCAACATACAATTAAGGCTGTCGCTCCGTCTCATGCTGTAAGCGTACTGACAGGAACCTTCTCCTCTGCTTATCGCCATACCGTAGGTCTTTCTGCAGGTGCAGACGGTCACGGTGCCAGTGCATACGGACTCCCGTTTGAACAACGCGTATACTATACGAGTTCTGGTACTCCTTCCACATTAGGTGATATGAAGTTCCTCAGCTGCCTGACCTGTCACGTCGCCCACGGAACTGACAACAAATGGTGGACTGCTTATTCCGAACAAAGAGGATATGATGGATTCCCCTCAGCCGCTTCAATTTCCACCACCGAATACAACCAAGCTTATGTAGGTCCTGAAGTATTTGACACCACCAATGGTACCAATGAAAATGGTGTTCAAATTAACACCCGTGGTTCCAACCTGAAGCGTATGCCTAACATGGGTATGTGCGAAGCTTGCCACGGCAAGGCTCCTGCTAGCGAAGGTTATAACATTTCCACAAACGCCAACTAATTCATCAGTTCTCTAATCCTAATACCCTTAACAATAGCGGCACGGGGCTTACCTCGTGCCGCTTCCCTAAAGATAACCTGAAGATAACTTGCTCGTAGCCCAATACTACTTTTTTAAGATGCATCACTAAAGCTTGAAGAAAGAGATGAGAAAATGGTAAGGAAAGCGTACTTTTTATTGTTAGTACTAACATTGATCGTGTTTGCCAAT
>DATAMA010000064.1:0-5609 GCA_036260765.1 Desulfobacteria bacterium
TGGGACCGGTGAGCTGATTAAATCGGCTGTTCAACACGGGGGGTAAAGCGGATAATCCTGGGGATTTGCGGGAGTGCCACAAACGACGGCGGTGCGGGGATGGCCCAGGCCTTAGGAATCAAGTTGTTCGATCAGACCGGAAATTCACTGCCATTGGGCGGTTCAGCCCTGGCACAGCTGCACCACATTGATCTGAGTGGGCTATTGCCGGAACTGGCAGATGTAAAAATTATCGCTGCTTGCGATGTGGAAAATCCGTTAACCGGACCGACTGGGGCGGCGGCAATCTTTGCCCCGCAGAAAGGCGCTACCCCGGAAATGGTCACGGAATTGGACGCTGCCTTGGACAACCTGGCCCGGGTGATTCGGTTGGACCTTGGGAGGGACGTAGTCAACATTCCCGGCGCCGGAGCCGCCGGTGGCTTGGGTGCCGGGCTCTTAGGTTTCCTGGGAGCTGAACTGCAATCAGGATTCACCATCTTGGCAGATATTCTCCAGCTTGAGCCGCGTATCGCTGCTTCAACCCTAGTGGTAACCGGTGAGGGGAATATCGATAAATCTACGGTATTTGGCAAAGTGCCGACGGGAATTGCCCGGATTGCCAAGGGTTATGGCGTACCGGTAATTGCGATTGGCGGCGGCCTGGGTGTTGGGGCGGAAGAGCTCTATGCCCATGGCCTGAGTGGAATTTATCCTTCAACTTGTCGGCCGATGAGTTTAGACGAGGCGATGCATGAGTCAGCTCGTTTAGTAACAGCAGCGGCGAGAAATGCCCTTGAATTAGTGAAAGCAGGAGCAGCCCTGGGCAAATAACTGATTTGAGAAACCGCGTAAGAGGTTAATGAACTGGGTTCAGTTTATTAGCACTCTTACGCTTTTTTTATTTCCGAATATTCCCTGACTAGCAAGTTATGGTTGCTCAAAGACTAACGGAATCAATGATGCGTTTAGCGTCGCGGAGGAAAAGATTGGCGAAATAGGGATAAGTACAGTACAATTAGTATTGTTATTAAGGACATTAGCTGGTTAAGTAACACGAAGGTATTGTGTTCCGATGGAGGAAATATGAACGAACAGCCGGGAAGGATAGTTGTCGGGATCACCGGTGCTACCGGGGCAGTCTATGGCATTAAATTGTTAGAGGCGCTTAAGAGCGCGCAGGTAGAAACACACTTGATTATTACCAACTGGGGCAAACAAACAATTAAACTGGAAACTAACTATACACTGGAAGAAGTCACTGGTTTAGCGGATTATACCTATGAAGAAGATAATCTTGCCGCGACGTTGGCGAGCGGTTCGTTTTTGCATGACGGCATGGTCGTGTGCCCGTGCAGTATGAAGACATTAGCAGCGATTGCCCATGGCTATACGGTTAATCTGATGATTAGGGCGGCTGACGTAACCCTCAAGGAAAAACGGAAACTGGTTCTGCTGCCGCGTGAAACCCCGCTCAGAGCAGCACACCTTGAGAATATGTTAAAACTGACACAAGAGGGGGCAATCATTATGCCCCCCTTGCCGTCATTTTATAACCAGCCGACCTGTTTGACGGACGTAATTAACCAAACAGTCGGACGTGTACTGGATATGTTAGCGATCAAAAACGACTTGACCAAGCGCTGGCAAGGGTAGGGGTCGATAGATGGATTGGCAGCAATTATATTACTTTCAGACCGTGGCCCGGTTACAGCACTTTACCCGCGCGGCGGAGAAACTTTCAATCTCACAACCGGCGCTCAGCCGGTCGATTGCCAGGTTAGAGGAGGACTTGGGTGTACCCTTGTTTGAGCGCCAAGGCCGGAATGTGGCGCTGAACCGTTATGGCCGGGTTTTCCTAAAACGCGTTAACCGGGCACTACAGGAAATTTCGGAAGGACAACGCGAGATTCAAGATTTGATCAGTCCCTCCCATGGCAGTGTTGCACTGGCCTTTATTCATACCTTGGGGACTAATTTAGTACCGGATTTACTGAGACGATTTCGCAAAAGTTATCCGAACATCGCTTTTCAGCTATCACAAAACATCACCAGGGTAATCCTGGACCAATTAATCAATGCGGAAATTGACTTTTGCTTCTGTTCACCGACGGTGACCGAAGAAGGGATTCACTGCATCCGCTTGCTGACGGAAGAGCTATTTGTGATAGTGCCCAGGGAACACAGACTGGCTAATCAAGGAAGCATCGATTTGGCGGAAATCGCTGATGATCCGTTTATTGCGTTAAAACAGGAAGCAGGATTGAGGGAAATCACGGATCGACTCTGCCGTAAGGCCGGGTTTGTTCCCAAAATAACATTTGAGGGTGAAGAGGTTACCACTATCGCCGGATTGGTTGCGGCGAAACTCGGCGTCGCCATTATTCCGCAGATAACCGGCTTGGATATGACTAAAGTAGCGCTGTTAAAGGTGAATAAACCAGTCTGCCGCCGGGCGATTGGGATGGCCTGGGTGGAAGGAAGATATTTATCACCGGCTGCCCAACAGTTTAGACAGTTTACCCTTGATTACTTTGCGAAGCCCGAATAGCTGATCACGCACAATACTATTGATAAGGATTAAAGATTAAAAAAGGGAAAGCGTTTAATCATAACGCTTTCCCTTTTGAACGTGTATTGTTAGCGCCGGGGAGATTTGTCTACGAGTATCGGCGACCCATTAAACAGGAGTTTTAAGCTCGGATAAAAAGAAATCAACGAACCAATGATGATCAGGAGGATACCGGTGACCACGTTAAGCGTGATCGTCTCATGGATCAGGATCAGGGCCAGGATGGGTGCGAGAACGGGCTTAATGAAGAAGACCAGCGAGGCCTTGGCCGCGGAGGTTGTTTCCATCGCTAAAAAATAAAAGGTGTAGCCAAGTCCGGTAACAAATATGCCAATATAGATTAGGTTAGGTAACGTATGCAAGCTGATGCCTTGTAGGAGCGGAACATCGGCAAACGATTTCAAACCCACCTGCGTTAAAAATGTGGCAACGGCACTGATTCTCGAGAGGAAAATCAACAGGAGCATTTCCATACTGCCAAACATGAAGCTAAAACAGGTCATCGCGATGCCGCCGTAGCGGTCACTGCGTGTCCGGCCGACAACATTGTAAAAAGCAAAGGCGATGGCTGAGAGAATAGTCAGGACAATACCGAGTGCGGTACCGGACATATGCAATGGATTCATAATTACAATAATACCGGCAATGCTGATGATAATTGAGATTACGGTGTGAAGGTATATTTTTTCATGTAACAGCAAAAATGCAAACAGCACGACGAAGACCGGGTTGACGCTAAACAGGATGGCAACGATAGCTGCCTGTGAATAAAATATCGCCATCTGGTATAAGACCATACTGACCACGACGCAAATAAAACCGGTCAGGGCAAAAAAAGCCAAGTCGCCGGTTTTGGGATGAAAATCTCTGCTCCGGAGCCCTTTGATCGCCAGCGGTAGGAGAATAATTGAACCAATTAGAAATCGGAGAAACGTCATTTGGATCGGATTAAAACTGTTTGTCACAACCTTTAAGGCGATTTCCATCGTGCTAAATAGCACTGTAGCCAGCAAGATGTACAAGTAACCTTTTTTCAAAACTCTTTTTCGTCCCTTTCCGCAACTGTATAAGGTCATTATAACAAAATAGTCAAATAGCAAACGGGGAGGCGTTTAATCATTATGCGCCTTCCCGTTTGAATTTAGGAAATTAGGGGTTATGCTTTTAATTGCTTGGAAGGATTTTAAAGAGCATTTTTATAGATCTGAATAATGTCATCCAAAGTTGCCTTGCGTGGATTAGTCAGGGCACAGGCATCTTTCATCGCGTTTTCGGCCATGGTGTTCAGGTCTTGCTCCTTGACACCCAATTCCGTCAGGCCAGCGGGAATTCCGATATCACCGGAAAGTTTTTGAATGGCCGTTAACATCTTGTCAGCCGCATCCCGAATGGAAAGCCCGTCTATATTTTCACCTAAGGCGATGGCGATGTCCCGGAATTTTTCCGGCTTGGCAATCAGGTTGAAACGCTCGACATGGGGCAGGAGAACTGCGTTGCACACGCCGTGCGGCAAGTTATAAAACCCACCCAATTGATGCGCCATCGCATGAACGTAGCCCAAACTGGCGTTGTTAAAGGCCATTCCGGCCAGAAACTCAGCATAAGCCATTTTGTCCCGGGCCTCAAAATCATCGCCATTGGCCACGGCATGCCGGAGGTATTGGCTAATAAGCTTGATTGACATTAAAGCGGCCGAATCGGTTACCGGGGTAGCATCGGTAGAAACGTAAGCTTCTACCGAATGGGTCAAAGCATCCATACCGGTGGCGGCGGTTAATCCGGGCGGCTTCTTCATCATTAACAAGGGGTCATTAATGGCGATATTAGGGGTACAGCGCCAGTCCACAATAGCCATTTTAACGTGGGTATCGGTGTTGGTAATAATGCAGAACCGGGTCATCTCACTGGCTGTGCCAGCCGTGGTATTGACGGCGATCAACGGGACCATCGGTTTAGTAGACTTATTAACCCCTTCGTAGTCGCGGATATGGCCGCCATTGCCGGCGACAATGCCGATCCCCTTGGCACAGTCATGGCTTGAACCGCCGCCTAAGGAAACGATCAGATCACATTGTTCCTTTTGGAAGACTTCCAGGCCGCCGTGAACATTTTTATCCGTGGGGTTGGGTTCTGCTCCGGGGTAGATGGCCACCTGCAGGCCGGATTCTTTGAGATAACCGGCAATTTGCTCGGACATCCCGGTTTTGTGAAGGAAGGCATCGGTTACAATCAAGACCTTAGTTCCGCCTAACGCTTTAGCCTGCGCACCGATCTGCTCGGCAGCACCGGCCCCCATTAAATTAATGTTTGGCATGAAATAGCCGTAAACTTGGTGAATAACGGCCATAAATCCGACCTCCTTGTAAGACGTTATCGATTAAAGTATTTTCCGGATGAGATAGGGCTATGCGAATACATTAATCGATAGTGACTGTGGCATCTTAATTAGAGGCAAATAATGAGGTGATGGCCGATGCTTAATTGGCTCAAGAAACTTTTTAATATGGAAAGGAAGAATGAAAAAGTGGCTAAGGTCTTGTATATTACCGCCAATCCGAAACCGGTAAACGATTCCTTTTGTTTATCGGCAGGCCAGGCATTTCTGGATGCCTACCGTCAGGCAAATCCCAATGATGAGGTGATCCCGCTTGACCTATATAAGATGAATATTCCTTTAATCGATGCAGACGTGTTTAGCGGTTGGGGTAAGCTCCAGCAAGGGACAGCCTTTGAGCAACTGACTGCTGAGGAGAAAAAAGTTGTCGGGGACATCAACCAACTGTGCGATCAATTTGTGCAAGCCGATAAATATATCTTTGTCACCCCGATGTGGAACCTCGGCATTCCGCCCAAAATGAAGGCCTATATTGATACCATCTGCATCGCCGGAAAAACGTTTAAATATACGGAATCCGGCCCAGTTGGACTCATGACTGCTAAAAAGGCAGTACACATTCAAGCTAGGGGAGGCGTCTATTCAGAGGGCCCGGCCACCGGGTTTGAATTTGGTGATCGCTATATTAAGGCCCTACTCACATTCCTTGGGGTACAGTTAGCA
>DATAMA010000073.1:0-2400 GCA_036260765.1 Desulfobacteria bacterium
GGGAAGGGTATTGGGAATCCCGTTAACGCAGGTGGACAAAGTTGCAAAACTTATTCCCGGCGAATTAGGAATTACGATTTCCAGGGCGTTAGAGATTGCTCCGGACTTGAAGGCGTTATACCAGAATAATAGCGAGATCCATGAATTAATTGATTTGGCAATGGCGGTTGAAGGTATGCCCAGGCATACTTCGACGCATGCCGCCGGAGTAGTGATTGCTAAGGAGCCGCTTACTAATTACCTGCCGCTGCAAAAAACAAACGATAATGTGGCGGTTACCCAGTTTCCGATGAAAACCGTGGAGGAAATTGGCCTCCTTAAGATGGATTTTCTTGGCTTGCGCAATCTGACGATCATCGAGCATGCCCTGCGGCTGATTAGAGAAAACCGTCAGGTGACGATCGACCTGCAGCAGATTCCCATGGATGACCCGCTGACCTACCGCTTGCTGGCCGCGGGAGATACAGCTGGGGTATTTCAGTTGGAAAGCAGTGGAATGCGGGCAATTCTCAAGGAATTAAAACCGACGGTTTTTGAAGATATTATCGCTGTAAACGCTCTTTACCGCCCTGGGCCAATGGAACAGATCCCTGAATTTGTGCGCCGCAAGCACGGCGCTGCAATTACTTACCTGCATCCTACTTTGGAAAAGATTTTAAAGAATACCTACGGTATTATTGTTTATCAGGAACAGGTAATGCAAATAGCCCGCGATTTAGCCGGTTATTCACTCGGCAGAGCAGATTTGCTGCGGCGGGCAATGGGCAAGAAGAAAAAAGAAATAATGGTCGAGGAACGCCGGAATTTTGTCCATGGGCTGAAAACGCCGGATGGCGAAGTAATCATTCCCGGGGCAGCAAATAAAGGGATTGATGAAAATCTCGCGAATTCAATCTTTGATTTGATGGCTAAATTTGCCCAATATGGGTTTAATAAGGGACATGCTACGGCATATGCGGTCATTTCCTATCAAACAGCATGGTTGAAAGCTAATTATCCACAGGAGTTTATGGCTGCATTGCTGACTAGCGTGATGGGGTCTGCCGATAAAGTGTCTTTCTACATTGAAGAATGTAGAAAAATGGGAATTGAGGTTCTTCCCCCGGATGTAAATGAGAGCTTTGAAAGTTTTACCCTCGATGGTGGGAACATCCGGTTTGGCCTAGCCGCGATCAAAAATATCGGGCTCAGCGTCGTACAGGCGATTATTCAAGGGCGTGGGGCAGGTCCCTATCAATCATTGGTTGATTTTTGCGAGCGGGTAGATTGTAAAACGTTAAATAAACGGGTCATGGAGAGTTTAATCAAAAGCGGTGCATTTGCTTCACTCAGCCTGAACCGGGCACAGCTAATGCAGATGTTGGCGCCTAGCCTTGAGTACGCTGAAGCTAGACAGAAGGAAAAAGCCAGCGGGCAGTTTTCCCTGTTTGACTTTGGAGCAACCGAGGTAACTGAAGTAAGTGTCCCATCGGTTCAGGAGTTTGACAATAAGGAAATTCTGGCGATGGAGAAGGAAGTTTTAGGGCTTTACTTAAGTGGACACCCGCTGAAAGACTACGCAGAACGGCTGCAGGGGTGTGTTACCCACCGGATTGCCGAACTTGTGAACGCTCGCGATGGGGTGCGGGTAAAGCTGGCGGGAATTATTACAGCTTGTCGCAAAACGGTTACCAAAAAAGGAGAGGCCATGGCCTACTTCGTTTTGGAAGACTTAAATGGAACAATCGAGACGTTAGTATTTCCGCGTATTTTTTTAAAGGTTGGCGCCTTGATTGATAATGACCGGTTGGTCTATGTGGAGGGAAGACTGTCACAGGCTGATGAGGGATTAAAAATTTTTGCCGATAATATTAGAGATTTAGCAGAAAAATTACAAGAGTCGGCAAGAGATGATAAGGCGAAGTGTAAGTTGAGGAGGGGGCAAACAGATGATTCTTCACCAAAACAAGCAGAGGTTTATGTTAAACTTCCTGGAAACAGTAAAGATTTGCAACTGACTGAGCGAATAAGAATGATACTAGGCAAATATCCGGGAGCAGTACCGGTTTATCTCTACTTTGAACACGAAAATAAAGTACTTAAAGTTAATCGTGCGCTGTGGGTAGAAGCGTCAGCCGAATTGCAGCGGGAACTTGCCGAGACCTGGGGACCGGATTGCATAAAAATTAAATAATATGGCCAAAGGAGAAGATACATGTCAATTGCAATATATCCTGGAACATTTGACCCTGTAACCTCCGGACATTTGGACATTTTGGAGAGAGCTGTCAGCTTATTCGATCGAGTAGTCATTGCTGTTGCCAAGGACACAACCAAGGTTCCGCTGTTTAGTGTTGACGAAAGGGTGGCCTTGTTACAGGAAGTAACTGCGGACCTCCCTACGGTAGAGGTGGATACATT
>DATAMA010000181.1:0-4912 GCA_036260765.1 Desulfobacteria bacterium
CTCCTTATACAGTGCCGCGAGCACCCGGTCCGGCGCAACGTCTTTTTTCAGTTCCACGACCACCCGGATTCCTTCCCGGTCACTCTCGTCGCGTACCTCCGCAATGCCCTCAATTTTTTTATCCCTGACCAGTTCACCCATTTTGGCACAGAGTTTCGCCTTATTCACTTTGTAAGGAATCTCGGTGATGATGATCAGGCTCTTGCCGTTTTTGCCTGCTTCAATCTGGGCTTTACCGCGCATTAAAATGATGCCTCGCCCGGTCTCGTAAGCACGTCGAATTCCCTCTTCACCAACGATGAACCCACCGGTCGGAAAATCCGGCCCAGGCAATACGGTCATCAATTTTTCCAGACTGATCCCGGGATCGTCAATCTGCAGGCAGACGGCCGCAATTACTTCCTTTAGATTGTGGGGAGCCATGTTCGTAGCCAACCCTACGGCAATCCCGGTAGAGCCATTCACCAATAAATTCGGAATCGGCGCCGGGAGCACAGTCGGTTCTTCCGTGCGGTTATCGTAATTGGGTTTAAACTTAACAGTATCTTTCTGTAGGTCTTGGCACATTAACACCGCTAAGGGGGTCATCCGCATTTCGGTATAGCGCATCGCCGCAGCCGGGTCACCGTCAGGGCTTCCCCAGTTGCCATGCCCGTCGACAAACGGATAGCGGCAGTTCCAATCCTGGGCCAAAAGTACTGAGGCGTCATAGACCGCGCTGTCGCCGTGCGGGTGCGTACTCCCGAGTACATGGCCGACAAGCCGGGCCGACTTGCTGTATGGCTTATCCGGCCACATCGCCAGTTCATACATCCCGTAAATTATTCTGCGGTGTACCGGTTTTAGCCCATCGCGTACATCCGGAACGGCCCGGTCACGAATTACTGTTTTGGCGTAACGTAAAAAACGAATCCGGCAATTCGGAACTAAACGATACCGGTATAATCTTGCCAATGCTCACTATCTAGTCCTCCTCGCCAAATACGGTATGTTCCATGATATAGTCTTTACGCGGTTCGACCTTTTTCCCCATTAAGACGTTAACCTTGCGCGAGGCATCCGCGGTATCGTCAAGTTCCACCCGCAGGAGGGTTCGTGTTTCCGGGTTCATTGTCGTCTCCCACAGTTGGGCCGGGTTCATTTCGCCCAAACCTTTGAAGCGCTGCACCAACGCCTTGCGTCCAACCGCCTTGAGCGTTTTGCCGAGGTCATCATCATTATACACGTAGCGGACTTCTTTACCCTTTTGCACCTTGAACCACGGAGGCTGGGCGATAAACACCCGGCCGTCGATCAACAGTGGGCGCATGTAGGTATAAAAGAAGGTCAACAACAAACTTCTGATATGCGCGCCATCATCATCGGCATCGCTCATGATCACCACTCTGGCATATTTGCACTTTTCCAATTCAAAATTTTTACCTACCCCAGCACCCAGGGCGGTGATGATGGAGCGGATTTCATCATTGGCCAACACCTTCTCCAAAGATTGTTTGGCCACATTCAAACCTTTGCCGCGCAATGGCAGAATTGCCTGAAAGCGCCGGTTCCTGCCCATCTTCGCCGAGCCGCCAGCCGAATCACCTTCGACCAGGAACAATTCATTTTTGTCCGGATCTTTGCCGGAACAAGCGGACAGCTTACCGGTCAGTCCTTCTGCCTCAGCCTCTTTCTGCTTGGACTTTAACTCCTTGGCTTTTTTCATCGCTAACCGCAGTTGGCAGCTTTTGAGCACGCGTCCGATGATCTCTTTCGCCTGCGCCGGATTTTCCTCCAAAAAGGTCATGATTCCTTCCTGCGCCATGGAGCGAACAATCCCTTCCACTTCGGTATTGCCCAATTTAGTCTTGGTCTGGCCCTCAAAAATCGGTTCCCGCACTTTGACCAACAGTACCGCTGTCAGCCCATCCCGGGTATCCTCACCGACAAAGTTATCGTCCTTGTCTTTCAGTAAATTGTTCTTGCGGGCATAGTTATTTAGCGCTGCTGTTACTGCTGTCCGGAATCCTTTTTCGTGCGTTCCGCCTTCTACCGTATTGATATTATTTACATAGGAACAGAACGTTTCTTCTTCCGAATCATTATATTGAAATGCCCCTTCGAGCAAGACGTTGTCCCGTTCACCCTTAACATAAACTACTTTCTTATGTGCCGGGTTGCCGTCGGCGTTGGCATTAAGGCGTTCGACAAAGCCGATTATCCCTGTTTTGGAAAAAAAGATTTTTTCCTTGCCTTCCGGTACCCGCTCATCGCGGAAAGTAATCGTTAACCCACTGCACAAATAAGCGAGTTCTTCCAACCTATTTTCCAGCGTTTCAAAGGAAAAATTAACCGTTTCCTTAAAAATGCTATGATCCGGTTTAAACCGGACGGTAGTTCCCGTTCCTTTGCCTTTGCCTACTATCTTCAACGGGGAAATTCGTTTATCTCCATACTCATAGTGCTGGCGGTACACCTTGCCGCCGCGAATTATCTCTACTTCCATCCATTCTGACAGGGCATTGACGACAGATAAGCCCACCCCGTGCAGGCCGCCGGACACAGAATATGCCTGTTTGTCAAACTTCCCGCCGGCGTGCAAGACCGTACAGGCCACTTCCACCGCCGGCTTACCCAATTTCGGGTGATTTTCTACCGGGATACCTCTACCATTGTCAATCACGGATACTGACCCGTCTTGATGCAGCGTTACAGAAATTTTATTACAAAAGCCGGCCATCGCCTCGTCAATTGCATTGTCCACCAGTTCAAACACCAAATGGTGCAGGCCTTTTGCATTAACGGAACCGATATACATACCCGGTCGTCTCCGTACCGCTTCTAGCCCTTCCAGCACCTGAATCTGTTCAGCGCTATATTCCCCTAAAGCCTTGGACACGTTTTTTACTCCTCGCAATTTGAATTTTCCCTGAATGTGTTTCTACATAAAAACCTATTTTCCTTTATATCACGGGTTTCGCGCCTTGTCCATATCCAGGGGCCAAAATAGGGAAAACCATAGCCTGCAATCATTCGGCTATGGTTTTCCAAGTAAAATTTTCCGTATCCAAGTTTAATTTAAAACAAAGCAGATAGCCTAGTCTTTTGGGATACCGTGTTTGCTCCCGTTTAGCTGGGCTGCAGGCGGAAGTTTCTCAACCAACTCTTCCAATTCCTCCAGTTCCTGCATCATCCTCGGTTTAAGCGAATGTGCCGGGAGTCTTGACCGCAGATCGTCCAGCGCCCTTTGGGCTTCTTCTTTGGTTTTGTACATCGCCATGCTCCCAGTTAACAGGCGGCACCGGTCAGCACTTGAAATTGCCCCGTCCCTAACAAACCGGTCCGATAATCGATTACCACACTTTCGGCATAGGGAGCCAAGCGTTCTTCAATAACCACCTTGATTCCCTCATCTTCCATCACCTGGTCGTCATCCTCAATTGACTCATCCAGAGCCAGTCTAAATGATGGGCCGCCTCAACCATAGCCAGCCATTGTTATGCGAAACACATTTCCGCCCTGTTTACTTTGCAAAACTTCCTTCATGTGCGCCACTGCGCGTGGTGTAATCCGTAACAAAGCAAATTCCTCCTTTTCACCCGTGCTTGGGAAGTGTTCAATGTTCCTACCCCCCAGGGGTACCGGTATTTTTATGATTCTATAATACCTCGCCGGAGGAGAAGCTGTCAATCGTTAATTACTAAATTTCGGGTTGCTTTTTCCCGTATTCGAGCAATACAAACATATCTGCCCAGGGCAGCGTGCGCATTTTCTCTAATCCGGCGCTTAACGCCCAGGCGTCAATCTGTTCAGTCGACAGGCGGTGGTGTACCGGCGGACCCATCTTAGTCGGTTTGTTTACCCATTCGATGATGATTAATCTTCCTGCTGTTTTGAGCAAGCCGGCAATCTTCGGCAGCATTTGCTCCGGTTCATTCAATTCATGCACAACCAACGCCAGCAATACCCCGTCGACACTGCTACGCGGCAGCGGAATGACTGATTCAGCCGATTTTTGCACAGACACATTGGTAACCCTGTTCTCAGCCAGCTTAGCCTGTAATTTGGCCAGCATTTGTTCACTGATATCAAAAGCGTAGACCTTATCAACCACATCCGCCAGCGGTAAGCTAAAGTAACCCGCTCCACACCCGATATCCGCCCAGACTTGCGACTTATCCACGCCGATCGCCTGGATTACCTGTTGCGGCGGCAATACGGCCCGCCGTTGTGGATTATCAAGCCGTTCCAGCTGTGCCGGATCGAATTTATGCCCGGACATCTAACCACATCCTTTGATAATTTTCGGTTTTTATAATTTTGGCTTATCCTTCTGTTTATCTAGATGATAACTAACCATATTCCGTCGGTCAAATGCGTGAAATAAATCACATAATCTTTTTTATGGGGTGATGTAATCGTCGACATTTCTTTAAAATGGTGTATAATTAATTTTACGGGTGTCAAGTAATTACAAATTTCACTTTTTGGGAGGTAATAATGTTTAAAAAACTCATTATCGGCGCCGTTGTAACGGGGATGCTGGTATCTTTGGTTGGTTGCGGTAATTCTTCAAGCAGCCAACAGCCGACCCAACAGAAACAAGCCCAATCGAGCCAGTTGCCTCCTGGCCATCCTGGTATCGGGACTACGGGCAATAGCGCCGCTACGACCAATGCCACGGTTACCCCTGCTCAGGTGGAGAAACAGATCAACGATGTTTTGGCGAAGGATTTCCCTGGTGACTGGAAAGTTTCCGGTTCTAACCTCTCTAAAGGCAGCTATGTAGAAAACAATAACTACAAGATTGTCGATAAAATTGCTGCAGAGATTCCGAACACCATCAGTGCTTCGATCTTTGTGGACAAGAAGCGTATTGCCACCAGCATGGTTGTCGGTGGTAAACGGCAGCTCGACTATGAAATTAGCGACC
>DATAMA010000109.1:0-3557 GCA_036260765.1 Desulfobacteria bacterium
CATGGTGAAAATAAACCCGTTCGGTCAGGTAGTAGCGTAGCCGCAATAAGTGAGTAATTTCAGATTTAACGTCCGGCCGGTCCATATTGTGCTTAACCATGTTCAACAGTAATTGATTATCAACGATCAGAAAATGTTGAAAAATACGCTGATCGTAGGTCTGGGCCAGTCCCGCCATATAGGCATCGCGCTTTAGGTAGTCCAACAGATCGGCATCGAGCGCAGACGATATAATCTCGACCCGCCAATCATTCGTTTGCGCCTGCAACAGAGCGGCTATTTCTGCGGCAATGCCGAGCCGCGCCAAAGTCCCGCCCAGTTCGCTCTCCGGGCGCAAATAGTACTGGAGACGTGGTCCTTTGTCGTGCCGGGGGAAAATCTTCCGCTCATCCTCGAAAGTGTGTCCGAAAGGGATATGGGTAATGTCATGGAGTAGGGCGCCAATTGCGACGAGTTCTTGATCTTCCGGAGATATTTTTGTGCCCGACTTTTCCAGACCGGCCAAAATCCGCTTGACAACTGCCATTGTACCCAGGCTGTGTTCAAAACGGGTGTGCATACAACCGGGATAGACAAGATAGGCAGTACCCAGTTGTTTAATTGTTCTCAGCCTTTGTACCTCGGCACTGTCCAGGACGGCTGCCTCTGCCACGCTCAGGTCGATATCGCCATGAATAGGATCACGAATTAACATTATGCTGCCAGCTCACTTTCGTATTCCAGGTAATTGTAATGGTTGTCACTGTTGCATCCATTGTAGCTGCTTTTTGTATCGGGAGACAAGGCAGGGACAGGAATTTGACAGTCAGATAAACAAAAAACTGAAGGCAGGACTGCCAGCCACTTCATAATCTATATATAGGCAGAAATGTTAGTTATTAGAATAGCCAAAAGGGGGATACCCAATGTCTGAACAGACTGCCACCTTAGACCTTGTGAATGGTTTGCAGTGTTCACGCTGCGGTTCCGAGAAACTGAAAAACGTACCCTTAGCCAAGTTTGGCCTGAATTACTTGTCCGGGATAATCGTGAAGACAAAACCGGTTTACGGTACCGTTTGTCTAGTCTGCGGTAAGGTGGAACTGCAAGTGCAAAAGCCGGAAGAGATTATCGACAAACAACTGGTTCAAGGCAGCAGCGCAAATTTTCTGCCGTTTGTGCTTTTTGCCCTGTTTATTTTGTCTTTACAATTGGATTAGCAGCAGTTCAATTCGTGCTAGTTAGTGCACATTCATTGTAAATAGATAAAATACGAGGAAGGATTATTCGCAAATATCTGGAACATTTAACTTGAAATGGAATTACTGGATTGAACCGCACCAGTAAGATTGGGGCGAAAAGGGATGCCCGTTTGACCGGACAACGATCCGGGTTGAATGCGGGATTCAATCCTAGTCTGGGACGAAGGGGGTGTTTCCAGCCTTCCTGTAGAACAAACCGAAGGGTATTCGGTAAGCGGTTACACAGTTTTTCCAAGCTGATGGCGCACCGATGGAAGTTTTTTTTGCCTGGGATTGAGCCAGGCGGTAGAAGCGGGAGACGGCCTGAGGTTGGAAATGATGACAATTAACACATGTTCTGGCCGGTTAAAATGGCTAAACCTGTTTTACAAACCTATTTTACAAACGTGTTTACAAACCTGTTTCGAAGGAATGCCGGTATAACTGTTAACCCATATGTTAACAGATTGCCTGAAGTTAGTTGAATTGATAAGCTCAAGCGAGTTTTCTGTCCCTTCCACAAGGCGGAAAAATCTGCTTGAGTAGGGGTGGACCTGGGCGCATCTGGTGAGTCACGGGGCGTACCCGGTTGTTGATGGCGCCGCAACCAGGGGGCAGAGTGATAATGTGCGGGAACTTTGGCCACACGTCCTTGCTGATAAAGTGCGGCATAGGCTGCCCGGATATGGAAACCATAAATTTTGCCGCCACAGTAAGCGGCTGAAGCCCCGGGCTATTTCCGGGGCTTCTTTTTGATTGTCCAGCATTTTCTCCGGAAATCCTGACAAGCGTTTTTATCTAAAGTATAATGAATGTATGGGAAGAAACTTTAGGCAACCGAGAGGATGGGTTTATGGTCAGAAAAATGCTCGTGATTGGTGGGCTGTTGGTGGCTCTGGCCAGCTTGATGCTGGGTTGTGCGGTAAAACAACAGCAAAGTTCTTACTTGCAATTATATAAGTATTCCGATGTGTTGCTGCCGACCCCACAGAAAGTGATGCTTTACCGCCCAGCTAGCGGGGCTAAGACCGCAGCAAAAGTGACAATAACCAAAGCTGACCAGATTCATTTGATGAAGGTGCTGCGTTCTGCCGTTGATCGTTCGTTACGTAACGTTCCGGCACCCAAAGACGGGTTAAAACCCCAGCAAAAGTTTAGCCTTGAACTGGACTATAACAACCAGGCCGATCTCGAGTTGATGGTCGGAGATAAACTAATTACCTTTAGTATCAAGCAAATTATTGTTGATTTGAACGGAAAAAGCCTCGTGATTGATACCGGCAAGGGGATAAAGCAGCTATCAGGTTTGTCATTTACGGATGATTTTATCAAGTTTATCCAAAATTACTCACCTGATACCGGTTTCCCGCTGCCCCCTGCGGTCAAGGGAGAAATGAATGTTGGCCAGCTTCCTTTGGCCCAACCTGGGGATGATCACATTGAATTTTTGCCGCCGGCAAAACCACAGAGTGAGTCCGGCTTTGGACATTAAGTAAAGTGCATGCTCAGGTCTGCGATAAGATCAGTCTTACATTGGGGGTGACTCGTTGGCTTACGTTAACAAGGAGAAGACAGGCTTTTTCGGCCGGTTATTCCACTCGCGACGTAACAATAATCCGCAAAGCTCTGAGGCTGAACAAACGGTGGTTCAGTTAGCCGCAATGCCAGTGCTTGCGGAACAGATCGTAACTGAGGATCAGACCGCCAGCACTAGCGCTCAGCCCAAAAACCTTAAGCAAATAGTGCCGGTGTCTTCTAACGCAGCGCGCACTTGGGATGAATTACTTGAGAAGATTTTAAAAGACCAGTCAACAGCCTTTGGCAGCCAGGACGTTCATTCGAATACAACCGGGGAAGCTGTTGAAGATTATGCTGAGCCGGATGCACCGACCACCCAATTTGCACCGCTAGACGAAATTCCGGCTGACCCCGGCTCACAGGACTATACACCCTATGCCGACCTTGGCACTGCACAGGATGCCGACCTTGGCACTGCGCCGGATGCCGACCTTGGCACTGCGCCGGATAACGACTTAAGCGCGGCCCAGGAAGCATTTGCTGCCGGGGATTATGAAGCGGCGCTAAGTGGCTTTGAAGCAGCGTATTTGGCAGGATCGGAAACGGCGCAAACCGGCCTGTTAAAGGCCCTGGTTGCCTTGGGAGACTCGACTGAGAAGGCGGAAAAAGCGCTGGAATATTACGAACGGGCGCTGAGCCTGGCCGGACCGAACCAGGTTTTAGTCTCAAAACTGATTCAACAGTGTGTAAATGCGGGTCGTTTTACCGATGCCAAAGTATATTTGGAACAAGCATTTATGCCGGAAAGTACGGAGTATC
>DATAMA010000111.1:0-7020 GCA_036260765.1 Desulfobacteria bacterium
TCCAGTATCGGTTGCATGGACTCCGTACTACAATATATCAGCCGCGCAATATTCTACTCCGGAGGATTATTGATATGCCGATATTTACGCACCGGAAACAGATGTAGTTCTCCTGCGCAAACGGGTCGGAATGGTCTTTCAACGGCCAAATCCTTTTCCGAAGACTATTTATGAGAATGTCGCTTATGGACCACGCATTCACCGGGAAATGAACAGGCAAACCCTAAACGACATCGTCGAGGCCAGCCTGCGTGGCGCCGCCCTTTGGGATGAAGTAAAAGACAGGCTATCTAAGCCGGCGCTGGGTCTATCCGGCGGTCAACAACAAAGGCTGTGCATTGCCAGACTCCTGGCAGTCGAACCCGAGGTCTTATTAATGGACGAACCAACATCAGCACTGGACCCAATCTCAACTGTAAAAATCGAAGAACTGCTTACAGAGTTGAAACAGAAATATACGATCATCATTGTCACCCACAATATGCACCAAGCTTCTCGCGTTTCCGATCGGACCGCTTTCTTTTTGTCCGGTAAATTAATCGAAGAAGACGAGACCGGGGTGCTGTTTACCAGGCCGGCACACAAGCGGACTGAAGATTACATTTCCGGCCGTTTTGGTTGATAGGGAGGATAGTTATGACAACCCGAATTTATTTCGACAATGAACTCGACGAGCTGCGCGGTCAAATTAGTCAATTGGTTACTTTGACCGCCAAGCAAATTACAGATGCCATCGAGGCATTAGGCCAACAAGATTTGGAATTGGCCAATGCGGTGATTGTTGGTGACTTGGCTCTAAATGATTTACAGGCAGCGATTGAAGAAAAGTGTATGTTTCTGATCGCTACTCAACAGCCTTTTGCGCGTGATTTACGGAAAATCGTCGCCGGGTTCAAGATCTCGATCTACCTTGAGCGCATGGGTGATCTCTCTGTCGACATCGCTAAATTTGCGATCCGGATCGGTAAACAAACCTTAATCAAGCCCCTGGTTGACGTCCCGCGCATGTGCGTGATGGTAAAACAAATGATAGCAAACGGGCTCGAAGCATATATCAGTGAAGACGAGTCAGCGGCACGTGAAATGTCTAACCTTGATGACGGCGTTGACCACCTGTACAATCAGGTATTTCGTGAATTACTCGTCTTGATGATGCAGGATCCCACAACAATCACCCAAGCCACCTACCTGATATTTACCGCACGCTTTCTGGAGCGCATGGGTGACTACTGTACAAACATCGCGGAGGAAATTGTCTATATTGTTTCGGGGAAACGGTCGGACCTTAATCAGTAATAGAGATGTATTTTTCACAGAAATAAAGTTTACTTAAAAATTTAAGTAAACTTTAAGCTACGTAGGCTATAATAGGTCACGGATTAAAGCGCCTGGTCCAGTATCGGTTGCATGGACTCCGTACTACAATATATCAGCCGCGCAATATTCTACTCCGGAGGATTATTGATATGCCAGATAATAGCCTGCTTGTTTCAACCCTGCTGGCGCCGATCGCAGCACAGGTCGTTAAGGTACCGATTTCAGGCTGGAGAAACAACCGCTGGAATTGGCACTTGGCTTTAACTTCAGGGGGAATGCCCAGCTCCCACACTGCCCTGGTTGTCAGTTTAACTACCTCATCCTTGCTCAATTACGGACTGTATAGTCCCTATGTAGCTATTTCCATCGCGATTTCCCTGATTGTAATTTATGACGCGATGGGTGTACGGCGGCAATCCGGCGAGCAAGCGATCGTAATTAATGAACTAATTGCCACATTAGACGCAATGTTTGACAAGAATTGCGATGTCGCGGCTGCATCAAAACAACGCAACAAGCTAAAGGAAGTTCTCGGACATAAACCGACCGAAGTCCTAGGGGGAATCGTCCTGGGGATTTTGACCTCGCTGGTCGTTGCTCTCACCAAGACCCATTAGGGTCTTTATTCTTTTTGCGGTCAATGATATAGTAATCGAAGATTACTTCTTTTAGGAGAACGAGAATGTCAACCAAGTCAGTGGCGAAAGCAGCGGGATTGATAGCCGCTGCAACGTTAATTTCCAGGGTGCTCGGCTTCCTGCGTGAAGCCTTGATTTCCGGTTTCTTTGGCAAAAGTTATGTTACCGACGCGTATCGAGCCGGATTTGCCGTGCCCGATCTTTTTTACAACCTGTTGGTCGTAGGCGCCTTAAGTTCGGCATTTATCCCGGTAATGTCCGGTTACATCGCCCAGAAGAAGCGCCAGGAAGCCTGGTACGTTGCCAGTACAGTCATGAGTATTATGGTCGTACTGTTAAGTTTTGTTACGGCAATTGCCTGGATTTTTGCGCCCAGAATTATCGCCTTGTATATTCCTGGCGCGCCGGCGCAAACAAAGGAATTGGCTACGGCAATAACGCGAATTTTACTGTTTCAACCGGTACTGCTTAGCCTTAGCGGCTTTAGCATGGGGATGCTTAATTCCCTGAAAATATTCGGCCCCTCGGCGATCGGTTCCGTAATCTATGTGCTGTGTGTAATTGTCTTAGGCACTGTTCTCAAGCCGTTTATCGGGATCAAGGGGTTCGCGCTCGGCGTGGTCGTGGGATCATTAGGCAATTTTCTCATCCAGATTCCGGCTTTGCGCCGGGCTGGATTTCACTATCAGTTTAGCCTGAACTTTCGGCATCCCGGGGTTCGCAGAATTGCGGCCCTGGCGTTTCCGATGATCTTGTCTTTTGGCTTAAGCCAAATTCCGGTTGTCGTCTATCAAAACCTAGCCTCCTCCCTCCCTTCAGGGAGTCTATCTGCTTTGATGTATGCGTACAGTCTCCAGCAATTGCCCATCGGGATTTTTGCCTACAGCGTTGGTTTAGCGATGTTTCCCACCCTGACCGAAGCTATTGCCCTAAACCACTGGAAACAGTTCCGCGATTCCTTTTCCCTGGCGCTGCGCAGTATCATGTTTATCACGATCCCCATCTCCGTCGGGATGATGATTCTCGCAGAACCACTAATTCATGTAGTCTACCAGCATGGTTTGTTTACGCCTAAAGACACTCTGGCAACAATACCGCCACTTGTATTCTTTGCTTTCGGCATTGTCGAACAAGCCGCTTCAGTAATAATCCCACGTACGTTTTATGCTTTGCACGACACTTGGACCCCTGTCGTTTTAAGCGCTATTACCCTCGCCGTAAACATTATCTTGATGAATGTCCTCGTACGTCCCTTGGCACAAGGCGGTTTAGCCCTGGCCATATCCCTCAGCGGTATTGTGAATATGTTGCTGTTACTCTACTGCTTGAAGCGCAAGATCGGCTTTATTGACGGCCGACGCATCCTTGTTTCCCTGCTAAAAATCCTGGCCGGTTCTACAATTATGGGTCTAATCGTATTTCTGGTCTTCCGCCTCACTTCCTGGGTAGTTGGCGCTGGTTTTTGGGGGGCATTAGTCAACCTTATCGTTGGCGCTATAGTTGGCGCCCTAGTCTTCTTCCTGCTGGCAGTAATTCTGCGGATGCAGGAATTGAAGTTTGTGCTACAAGTCGTTGCTCGTAAACGTTAACAGGCCAAAAAACGGATAAAGAAGGCCGTAAGCCTATTAAAATTTAGAAGAATACCCTCACATCACATTTTTTGTGACATGAGGGTATTCTTTTTCAAGGCCTCTTTTTTAAAATGTCTTTGACATAGGGTCCAGTTTATATGTTCACAGGGCTTACGGCCTTCTTAGCTAACCCCTTCATACTTAAAGCGACCCGTTCTCTGTCCAGGTCTACTTCCAACACCTTTACATTGACAATATCACCCACGGCAACAACTTCCATCGGATGTTTGATAAATCTATCCGCTAACTGGGAAATGTGCACGAGTCCATCGTGTTTTACCCCAATATCGACAAAAGCCCCAAAATCAACCACGTTGCGCACGGTTCCCTGCAAAATCATCCCCGGTTTTAGGTTTTCAAGCGTGGTTATCTCTGAGTGTAGCAACGGCTTCGGCAGTTCATCCCGGGGATCCCTGCCAGGGCGCTGTAAAGCAAAAATTATATCTTTTACCGTCGGAACACCCGCACCTAACTCTTCTGCTATTGCCGCAGCATCGACCTTGCTTAAGGCCAGGCTAACTTGTTCTTTTCTCGTCACCAAGTCGGCTTCCTGACAACCTATCTTCGCCAACAGAGCTTCTGCCAAAGCATAAGACTCCGGGTGTACAGGGGTATTTTCCAGGGGGTATTCCCCATCCGGTAAGCGCAAGAACCCAGAGCACTGTACATAGGTTTGTTCACCTAAACGGGAAACCTCCCTGAGTTGCCGCCGGGCCTGGAATTTACCGTTTTTCTCCCGCCAGGCGACGATGTTTTTGGCGATCGTGGGCTTGAGGCCCGCGACATATTGCAGTAGAGCGGCAGAGGCAGTGTTTAAATCTACGCCCACACTATTTACGCAGGACTCCACAACACCGCTTAAGGATGCTTCCAACCGTTTCGGGGTTACGTCATGCTGATACTGCCCTACGCCGACCGCCTTTGGTTCGATTTTGACCAATTCCGCCAACGGGTCTTGTAACCTGCGGGCAATAGACACAGCACTCCGTTGGGTTAAATCAAGCTCCGGGAACTCCTCCCCAGCGAGTTTGGACGCTGAGTAGACCGAAGCGCCGGCCTCACTGACCAGAATATACTGAACATGCGGAAACGACTCCTGAATTAACTCTGCGATCAGCGCTTCCGTCTCGCGTGAGGCGGTACCGTTCCCGATCGTGATGATTTCCGTCTGATGACATTCGACCGCCTTGGCGATGCGTGCCTTTGCCTCTTCTCTCTTGTTTTGCGGCGGATGGGGATAAATTACGCCGACTTCCAGCAGCTTTCCGGTGTCATCAACTGCCGCCCACTTACACCCGGTGCGGTAGCCCGGGTCGATGCCTAATACTTTTTTACCGCGTACCGGCGGTTGCAACAACAGGCTGCGTAAATTAGCCGAAAATACCTTAATTGCTTGTTCTTCCGCCAGGGAAGTAAGTTCGGCTCTTACTTCCCGCTCAATCGAGGGCGCAATCAGCCGCTTATAGGCATCCTCGGCAGCGGCCTTGATTAGCGGGGCAAAAATCCCCTTGGTTAAATAGCGTTTAAACATGATATTAGTTACAAGTTCCGGAACCTCTATTTTAACGCTGAGATATTCAGCCTTTTCTCCCCGGTTTACAGCCAATATCCGATGCGGTGGGATTTTTTCCACCGCTTCTTGATAATCGTAATACATCTCATAGGGGCTTGTCTGGCCTGGTTTGGTCGATTTACACAGGAGTATCCCCTTGCGCAGAAAGAATTCCCGCATCTCTTTGCGTACCGCCGCATCATCCGAGATGATTTCCGCGATGATATCCTGAGCACCGGCCAAGGCCTCGGCTTCGGAGGCAACCCCTGATTCCGGATTGACGTACTCGCGTGCGTATTGACCTGGTTCTCCCTGATTAATTTCCTCGGACAGAATTAACAACGCCAAGGGCTCCAGGCCCTTCTCTTTGGCCGCCGTCGCCCGGGTGCGGCGTTTTTGCCGAAACGGGCGGTATAAATCCTCCACTTCCTGGAGGATCCTGGCCGCTTCGATTGCCTGCTTGATTACCGGGGTCAACTTGCCTTGTTCTTCGATTATTCTTAGGACTTCTGCCTGACGTTGCACGAGGTTTCTGAGATAGTTCAATTTCTCCTCAATAGAACGCAGGGCATTCTCGTCCAGTTCCCCGGTAACTTCTTTACGGTACCTGGCAATGAACGGTATGGTGTTTCCGTCATCAAGAAGTTTGACGGCGCTATTTACCTGGGTTTCTCTAATGTTTAGCTGCTTGGCTATTTCTGAAACAATCTGCAACTAGATCTCTCCTTATGCTGAATTCAGCTATTTCAAGTCTTCAATACTCCTGATTCGGAATTCAGCTCCGGATTTCCTGCTCCATCGATTTATCACCGGCGGTCAGTACCCGGTAGGTTCCGATAAAGACGATTAAACTTGAGCTTTCCAGCGAGAAAGCTGATAATAGTTACAGATTCACCGTTCGTACCGCTTTCTTTTCGCTGATACTTTGATTTTAAGGAGGTATTTTATGGCGATCGCTGTAAACGTCAATAAAGTCAGTAAGCATTTTGGCAAGAGGCCTGTCTTGAATGATGTTAATTTGACTGTCGAGCAAGGGCAGATTTTTGGTCTAATCGGTCCCTCAGGCGCAGGAAAGACGACATTGGTCAAAATGATGGTAGGCATGGATTGTACTGATACGGGTGAAATTCAGGTGCTAAGTCAGAAGATGCCGAACCTGGAATTATTGCAAGATATCGGCTATATGGCCCAATCGGACGCCCTCTATACAGAACTGACCGGCGCAGAGAATCTTAAATTTTTTGCCGCCCTGTTTAAGTTGAACAAGTCGGAGCAGAAAGAGCGTCTCGCCTATACGGCAAATCTGGTGAATCTGACGGATGAATTGACGAGACGGGTATCCACTTATTCCGGAGGCATGAAACGCCGCCTGTCGCTGGCTATCGCCCTGCTCCAGAATCCCCGCCTGCTCATCCTCGACGAACCAACTGTCGGGATTGATCCTGAACTAAGTTTTAGCATCTGGCATGAGTTGCAACGGCTAAAAAGCGAAGATGGTAAAACAATTATCGTCACGACCCATGTGATGGGTGAAGCCGCAAAATGCGACGTCCTGGCAATGATGCGAGAAGGTCAGATCATCACCCGTGGCACCCCCCAAGACCTTATGGATTCATTCCAGGTCAATAATTTGGAGGCAGTATTCCTGAAAGCTGGGGGGATTAAGCAATGAGAACAAGTGCCATTATCAAACGCATATGTCAACAAATGTTACGCGATAAGCGAACCTTAGCCTTGTTGTTCGTGGCCCCATTGTTAATGCTTTCGCTGATGTATTTTCTCTTTAACAGTACAACTCTTGAACCTAAACTTGGGGTAGTCAGCGTTGACAGTAGCCTTATCAGTGCCTTAGCAAAAGAAAATATAACTGTTAAGGAATATA
>DATAMA010000185.1:0-1872 GCA_036260765.1 Desulfobacteria bacterium
TGTCGCGAAGTGTATACAGGCAGCAAAGAGGTGAACTTCGTGTTTCAAAAGGAAACTTTAGCGAACGGAGTAAGGATAGTTACCGAAAACATCCCTTACGTAAAGTCAATTGCCATCGGCCTCTGGGTAGGTGCAGGGAGCAAAGATGAGGCAGAGGATTACCATGGTATCAGCCATTTCATTGAGCATATGCTTTTTAAGGGTACGGCCAAGCGGACAGCCCGGCAATTGGCGGAATCCCTGGAAGCGGTAGGCGGTCAGATGAACGCCTTTACGGCGAAAGAAAATACCTGTTATTATGCCAGGGTTCTTGATGAGGATTTTGACCTGGCAATTGATGTCCTTAGTGACATGTATTTTAATTCCAGGTTTGCAGAGTCCGACATTGAGAAGGAAAAAAAGGTTGTCATTGAAGAAATCAAAATGTATGAAGACTCGCCGGATGAACTGATTCATGATGTTTTTGCCCAAACGATTTGGCATGACCATCCGTTGGGCAAACCGATTCTGGGTACGACGGAGAGCATTGCCGGAACCACCAGAAACAAGATTATTGACTACTTGCGAAAAACCTATACACCCCATAATCTGGTAATCGCCGTCGCCGGCAATATCGAACATCAACAAGTAGTTGAAAAGCTTGCTCCTATCTTTTCTACTTTTACCGGTACGCTTCAACAGACGGTAATGTTAAAACCATCACCCAATCCCACTGTTAAACACGTTAGCAAGGACACGGAACAGATGCAAATTGTCCTTGGGGTGCCCGGTTTGGCACAAGATGATCCGCGGATTTTCCCTTTACATGTTTTAAACAATGTTTTAGGCGGAGGGCTTAGCTCCCGGCTTTTTCAAGAAATTCGCGAGGAACGAGGCATGGCGTATTCGGTCTACTCTTATCATTCGACCTTTATCAACAGCGGCTTATTTGCTGTTTATGCCGGAACCAGTCCAAGTAACAGCGAGGCTGTGCTGGAGTGTATCTTAAGCGAATTAGCCAAGGTTAAACGTGAGGGAATCTCGGTTGATGAACTTGAGCGGACCAAAGCCCAGATTAAAGGCAGTCTTTATCTGAGCCTGGAAAGCGTAACGAGCCGGATGAGCAGGTTGGGTAAAACTGAACTGGCTTTTAACCGCGTAATACCGGTGGAAGAGATAGACGAGAAAATCAGCCGCGTTGAACTGGCTGAAGTCAGGGAACTGGGACAGACACTGCTTGACCCCAAGGTGTTAACGCTGACGACGATCGGCCCGGGGAATTTTGTCTTTGACCTAAGCTCCGCCGTGCGCCGTTTTGGACTTTAGACTTTTTTGTGAGGAATTTAGATGGATTGTATTCGGGTAAATATTAAAAGTTTATACCCAGACTTACCGGTGCCTGGCTATGCTACCACAGGGGCTGCAGGTATAGACTTGCTGTCCGCAGTTGAAACCCCTACCGAAATTAAACCCGGCCGGATTAATTTAATCCCTACAGGCATCTGCCTGGCTATTCCGGAAGGTTATGAGGGACAAGTACGGCCCCGTAGCGGCTTGGCCCTTAAATACGGTTTGACTATGGTCAATACTCCGGGAACGATTGATGCCGATTATCGGGGTGAGGTTAAAGTTGTTATGATTAATCTCGGTCAAGAACCGTACATAATCCAAAGGGGTGAACGAATCGCCCAGTTGGTATTTAACAAGAGTGCCAGAGCGGAATTAAATTCCGTAGATACCTTGGATGAAACGGACAGGGGAAGCGGCGGCTTTGGCTCGACCGGGGTTTAAAGATCAGGCTATCCCTGAGTGAAGAAAAATGCGTGCTCTAAAAGAAAGAGCACGCATTTTTTTTGTGGAATCATTAAATTAACCGAGTACTCATATATTTGT
>DATAMA010000127.1:0-5033 GCA_036260765.1 Desulfobacteria bacterium
AATACCAATTACAGCGCCAACCGTTAGGATATACTTTAATTCGGGCCTGATTCCTTCGAGGCGAATTAAGATCATTTCCCTGATTTCCTTTGGCAGTTGTCCCTTCCGGACATGTTGTTGGAAATGACGGACAACTGATTATAGTTTGCGCACACAATTGGTATTTCCGGACATTTCCAGTTTCCTTTTTCGATAATCAGAAGGGGTAACCCCAACTATTGCCTTGAACGTTTTACAAAAATGAGATTTATCCCCCAGGCCGACTAAATGACCCACCTGGTTTACTGCCAGGGTAGGATTACGCAGCAGTTCTTGCGCTTTTTTAATCCGGTACCCATTAACATACTCCTTGGTGCTAATGCCAATATATTGGGTAAAGACCCGGCGTAATTGTCTTTCGGACAGATTAGCCACCTGGCATAGGGTAGCGATGTTTAAATTAGACGCATATTTACCGGAAATGTACTCCAGAACCACCTTTACTTCCTTGGGCAAGTGATCAGGTGGAGAATCCAGCTTTACTTCTTTCGGAGAAAGGCAATCGAGGCCGAGCCTGTCGAAGAACAAACGGCTATGCTGTTTCCCGCATAATTGCGGCCAGGTAAGACAGTTAATCAGGCCTTGGGCATTCATCCCATACTCCTGGCAAATAACCAGACTCTCCGCCATCGCCTGTTTAGCAAGTGTTTGATTTGATCCTGCCACAAGGTGGTAGGCAGTTTTAACCCGCAATAAATTAAGGTGGTTTCGCGGCGTAGGACAATGGAGTTGAACCTTAGCCAAAACGTTCATGATTTTTTGACAATAGGCGGGACTATTACTCAAGACTGCCCGCTTAACCAGCTTGTCCAGGGAAATTACCCCGGTGTTTTTTCCGTTGCCGGCCAAACAAAGATCTTCCTTCGTCCCTTCGCCATTGCCGCTACAATCCCCATCCAGTAAACGCAACAGAAGTTCCTGGTTTACGACACGCTCCTGAAGAATGTGCGAATCACCGTAAACCGCTAGTGATTTAACACAATGTAACCATTCCTTGGCTTTCGCATAATTGCCATGCAGGCTATCGAGCCTCGCAAGGGCAAGATACATCACGCCCAGGAACAATGGGTCCTGGATCTGTTTCGCCAAATGTAACCCCGCGGCCAGAAATTGCTCGGCCTGTACCAATGGACCTGTTTCCATCAATAGTTGGCCCCGAACCAAATCCGTTAACAACTTGTCCAAGACATTCGAGCTAATCGACGGCGCCTTCTCCAGGCTAAGGGTTGCCTTACCGCACTCTCCCTGATGCAAGTAGAGATTCGCCAAAACGACCTTGAGGTTAAGCCGCCCGGAATTTTTACCGGTGGCTTCCAATTTGATCAATTGGCTTTCCGCTAAGCCGTAAGCCTGCGTGAAATTTCCCATTTCGGTATGCGTTTCAATTAAATGGTTTGTAATTATAGCCTGCCGTTTAGGCGTTGCGTGTTGTAAGGCCTTGCGGTAGTGTTCAATTGTTTCTTCAAAGTTACCCATCCGGAAATAGAGATCACCCAGTTTTTGATGCACATTAGCAGTTTCTTCTTCATTAAAATCACCACCTAAGTTTAAGATTTCTTCGAACAGCCTTTGTGCCTCGGAATAGTAGCCAAGAAAGCTGGCGCTTTCAGCAACGCCCTCGAGCACTGCATAGCGATGGATAGCTTGTTCACTGCTATCCAACTTCTGAAACAGGTCATAGGCCCGTTTAAAATAGTTTCTGGCGGTAAGGAAAGCGTAGAGGGACAGCGACCGCTGTCCGGCCAACACGGCATATTTTACGGCCTTAACCTTATCGTGGTCCCATTGGAAATGATAAGCGAGCTCTTCTGGGAAAAGTGCTGCATGATCTTCCTGTTCCAGGAGTCGTCCAATCTGACCGTGCAGCATCACTTTCCGCTGGTATGAAATACTGCTATAGAGCACTTCATGGATCCGGCCGCTTAAAAACGAATAATTAATACTCTCGCTTTCCCTATTCTCTTCAATTAACTGTAACTCTATCGCTTCTTCCAGGAACGGCAACAGATTCTCCGGTTTCCTTTGTAATACAGCTGCAAGGATTCGCGTACTAAACTTTCGACCAATTACAGCGCCAACCGTTAGGATATACTTTAATTCGGGCCTGATTCCTTCGAGGCGAATTAAGATCATTTCCCTGATTTCCTGTGGTAGTTGAACCTCCTCAGGGTGTGAGAAAGTCCACCGGCCATTTTCCTGATATAGACGTCCCTGTTCAATTGCATTGCCAATTAACTGCCTAATAATCAGCGGGTTTCCTTCGCTTTTATAAAAAACAACATCCAAAAGCCCGCCCGGTAAACCTTTCTCTCCTAACAAACGACAGACATACTCTTCTGTTTCCTCCTTGGAAAATGGTTCAAGCCGAATCTTGGTCAGGCGTTCCTCATAGCCCAGTGTGTTAATAAACGTCCTGAAGGGTTTGTAGCGGCTGTCATTGATGTTAATCCTGTCCAGGTCGTATGTAGCACAGATCAGGATCGGAAAATCCTCAGAATTGTTAAGGAAATATTGGATTGTCTCAAACGTGGTAGGATCGGTATAGGGAAGATCTTCAACGACAAGTACCAACGGCTTATCCGCGAGTAGAGTTCCTACAATCCGGCACGCATTTTCCAAAAACAAGGTGGACGGTAATTGTTCGGAATAAGTACTGCCTTTCGCCGCGCTCCGAAACAGAGCCGAGAATTTGGGCACAAGTAAAGCCAAATCATTCAATACCCGTGGTGAATAACCGGAAAGAATTGGCTCAACTGTGCTTTGCCCAATTGCCTGAATAAATACCTGAATCATTTCCGCCAACGGATGGTAGGGAAACGTGCTGCCCCATAGGTTAGCTTTGCACGGGATATAGTATCCGCCAAGCGCCGTGACGTTAGCTTTCAACTGCTCAAGCAGTGTCGTTTTACCTATACCGGTATCGCCGCTGAGAACCACCATCCGGGCACCTGAATTTAGGCTTTGATTTAACAACCAGCCAAGTTGTTTGCTTTCCCGGTTTCTACCGACAAACACTTGAAATTGTGACTCAAGCCTAAACATCGCGTGTCCTCCCGATTAGTACTATATTTCACAATTCTTATTGGTATATCCTAATGTTTTACATTTTTTATCTTCGATAATCATTTGCTCCACTCCTCCTATTCGACTGAATAATACAAAACGTTTTGATTTTTGCAGGAATTGACTGATCGATATTTTTCAAGAATTAAGGACGATTGCTGCTATTGCGATCGGGTTGGGAGGAATAAAAAAAAGCCCCCGTTAAACGGGGGCCTAGCCTGTTGCGGCTGTTTACCACTATCGGTTAATTACCAGTTTTTCTAACTGAATTAGTGGAATAGACTGGACGCAGCGCTGATTGCCATTTGGGCCAGCGGGCTGGGGTAAACACCCAGTGCCACGGTAGCCAACATGGTAATCAGTAAACTGAATTTGGCTGGGGATGCCGGAGTAATCACCGGCAAGTTCGCACCTTCGTCCAGGAACATCGTCCGTACGACCAAAAGATAGTAATATACGGAGATCATGCTCATTACAAAGCCGACATATGCCAGCGAAATCCAACCAGAATCGATAACTGCGGTGAATAAATAAAATTTTCCAACGAAGCCGGCTAACGGTGGAATTCCGGCCATCGACAAAAGTGAAACTGTCATTACCGTGGCCGCCAATGGTGAACGACGAGCCAAACCGGCAAAGTCTTTGATTTCAGCGCTTCCCTGTACACCCGAGACCATAATCGCTACGGTAAAGGCCCCCATGGTGGCAAAGGCGTAAATCATTGCATAAAACAGAACCCCTTTAACCCCCGCCTGAGTGCCGGCCAGCAGGCCGATCGCAATATAACCTGCCTGGGCGATACTTGAGTAGGCCATCATCCGCTTGAAATTTTTCTGCGGAATTGCCATTAAATTACCGCCGATCATGGTGATACCGATTAACGCACCGAGTACATACTCAGTGGTAACGCCAAATGTCTGCGCTTTTAAGCCGATTATCAATACTCTGACCAAAGCGGCAAACCCGGCTGCCTTAGAGGCTGCCGCCAGATATGCGGTAATCGGTGTGGGAGCGCCTTCATAAATATCCGGTGCCCACATATGAAACGGGATCAAGGAAATTTTAAACGCGAACCCAGCAAACACCAGTACCACAGCTAGGATTGTCGCCGGACTCATGTCATTGGCTAAGCTCGATGCGATATCACTGATCAACGTTGAGCCTGTCAAACCGTAAAGGAAGCTAACGCCATACAGGAATACCGCTGATGAAGCTGAACCTAAAACCAGGTACTTGAAACCTGCCTCGGAAGACTTGGCATCACCGGTTCGGTAGGCAACCAAAACGTAAAATGTGATGGTCATGGTCTCCAGGCCGATATACAGGGTAATGAGGTCGCCAGCACCGGACATTACCATCATGCCCAAAACAGCAAACAGCACCAGTCCATAGAATTCCCCACGATGCGCCGGGAACTTTTGCACATAATCGGTCGATGCGAGCACGACCAGCAATGCTGTAGCTAAAAACAACAGTTTAAAGAAATTACTGAATGGATCGGCAAAATACATTCCGTTCAGGAAAGAACCCTGCGTACCCACGAAGAACTGGCTGCCGGTGACTGCCGCCGTTACCAGAATGGCCAAAACCGTTAGCGGCACCATCCCCTTGCGTGGACCCTTTGGCAGCATCAAACCAACCGCTAAAACAATAATTGCCGCTACAGCCAAGGTAATCTCAGGAGATAATAAAGAGTATTGTGCGCCCATTAGAATATCCCTCCATTCACTTGGCCGAGGGACCTGATTACATCGGCAATTCCGGAGGTATGTACTCCGGCATTGATGGTACCCATCAGCAGATTAGGTACGATACCGGCGCCAAAGATTACAATCGTAAAGACCACCAAAGGTACTAACTCGGGCCCTCTAATATCTTTCAAGTGATCCCATTCAGGCCGGCGCGGTCCAAACAGCACGTTCGCAAGCAAC
>DATAMA010000130.1:0-1948 GCA_036260765.1 Desulfobacteria bacterium
GAAACGGGCAGTGGCCAAAAAATGCTTTTTTCGCTAACCAGAGCAACACCGTGGAATCTTTGCCGATTGACCACAGCATGCCGAGCTTGCCGAACTTTTTATACGCCTCTCTCAGAATATAAATGCTTTTCGTTTCCAGGCTGTCTAAATGGTCCATTTTTTCCTCCCCCTAGCTTAGTACTTATTAGCGCTTCGTCTATTCAATGAAATTACCGTTTCTTGTCCGTCACGGTTAACAAAGTGCCAGTGTAAATATTGGTCCTCTTCGCGCGTGTACAGATAGGTTCCCTGCCCGCCAATATCCGGTCCAAGGAGATATTGAATTGCTGCGAACGGACACTCTTTCAGACAGGCCGCGCAGCCCCAGCAGTCTTTCGGATTTCTCAGTTGGACAGCCCCCGATTGATCGGTACCGATGAGGTTACCCGGACAAACTTGCCGGCATTTGCCGCAGCGGCGGCATCTTGCCTGATTAATTCTAATGCTCATAGCAATAATCCCTCACCAATTCCCGCAGGACGATTTTAATTTCGCCCTTTTCCTTGATGGAATTCACGTACTTCAGCCAATTCTGATCATCTTTTTGCGGAAAATCGGCGTTTGCCTGATAGCAGGGCCACCTGGTTTCGTGCCTGGCCAGCAAGTGACAGATTAATACGCGACATACTTCTAACCGATCGATTAGTTCCTGTCGCTGCAACAATTCATAATTGTTACCCACCCTAAGTTCTTTGGCAATTTGGCAAAGCTGCTCAATCCGTTCCTGCGCTATCGCCAGTTTGGCGGCATTAAACGAATAACCGGTCGAAATACCGCCAGCGTATTCGTCCATCACTCTTTGCATCGCTTCCTCGATGGATTCCAGCTCATAAACATTAGTACCCGGTTGGAATAAATCGTTCACCCTGGCGAGCAGCGACTCCATTTTTTCCGGTGTAAGCTTTACTACTTTTTTGTCTGCAATGAATTTAAGCGCAGAATGGGCGGCAATCTCACCTTCCGCAAAGCATCCGGTAACATATTTCTTCGGGCTTCCCCCTGCGACATCACCGGCGGCAAGCAAACCCGGCAAAGTGGTAAACCTCGCCGTATCTACCCAATAGCCGCTCGCGCTGTGTCCGCCAACGATGTAAGGCTCGGTCCCCTCGATCTCCACGTTTTGATCCCTAGGGCCCTTCCCCTGTTCCATCCAGCGCAGGGTCTGAGCCGGCGCCATATTCAGGTAAGCCTTGTACAGTTCTTCCTCCGCAGCAGTGTCAATACCCTTTGTTTCCAGATAACAGGGGCCGTTGCCTTGTTGGTTTTCCTTCACAGTCGCATACAAGCGCACAGCCGTGGTCGGTTTGCCGTACTTGGCCAGGTATCTCTCGTTCCGGCTGTTCACTTGCTTAGCCCCAACCCCTTGGGCAATCGTGCCGGTTGGCGCGATCGTGTCTTTACAGCGTAAGGCAATAAACCGCAGTTCAAACCCGGTCATTTCCGCCCCTGCTCTGATCCCCATCGCATAACCGGCGCCGGTATTAAACGGCGGGTACCACATTTTGTGGCGGGAAAATCCAGGATTGTTGGGTTTGTACAACCCGGCTGCCCCGCCCGTGGCACAAATTACCGCCTTGGCATAAATTACGTATAGCGTTTCTTGATCGACGGAAAATCCCCAGGCCCCAATCACT
The DNA here is from genome assembly GCA_036260765.1 of Desulfobacteria bacterium. Taxonomy (GTDB): domain Bacteria; phylum Bacillota; class Desulfitobacteriia; order Desulfitobacteriales; family JAJXUE01; genus DATAMA01. Next base: position 1,674 of record DATAMA010000130.1, read on the forward strand.
TGGCCCTCCTCTAGGAGATAGTCGCAGATATTAACGTGGTTCAACACGGTAACCTTGGGATAACTGTTGACTGCCTCAGCCAAAATCGGTTTGATGTTTTCGCCGTTAATTTTAATGCTATGCCTGCCGCGCGCGACATAATTGCCTTGCTCATCCTTCAGGATCGGCAGGCCGAGTTGTTCAATCTTCTGGGTTACCTTATTTAACCGCCGCCCAATCGAATAGACCAAGTCACGGCGGATCACCTGTTCAAACTCCTTGTTGACATACTCTAC
>DATAMA010000144.1:0-2119 GCA_036260765.1 Desulfobacteria bacterium
GTCCCAGACAGACTTTAACGGCGAGTGAGACCATTGGGATGCCGGTCACCTTGGAAAAGATCGGTACGGTCCGACTGGCACGCGGGTTTACTTCAATGACATAAACTTTTCCTTGGCAAATTACATATTGAATATTCAGCAAGCCCTTGACATTTAGTTCATGGGCAATTTTGCACGTTATTTGCTCAATTTGGCTAACCTCCGCCGGTGTCAGGGTCTGCGGCGGGTAAACTGCCATACTGTCCCCCGAGTGTACCCCGGCCCGCTCGATATGCTCAATAATGCCTGGGATGACAGTCGTTACGCCGTCTGAAATCGCGTCTACCTCGACCTCTTTTCCTTCGAGATATTTGTCGACGAGAATCGGATGGTCAGGGGAAACTTTAATGGCTGTAGTCAGGTAGTTCTCCAGTTCCTTAACGTTTTCCACGACTTCCATCGCCCGGCCGCCAATGACATAAGAAGGACGGACCAAGACCGGAAACTCCAGTTTCTCGGCAATCGTCTTCGCCGCGTCTGCCGATGTCGCACTGCTTCCTTCACTCTGGGCAATACCCAATCGATCAAGAAATGCGGCAAATTTCCGCCTGTCTTCCGCCAAATCAATTGCTTCCACCTGGCTGCCCAGGACCGGCACTCCTAATTCCGCCAGCTTGCCGGCCAGATTGATCGCCGTTTGACCGCCAAACTGGACCAAAACTCCGAGCGGCTTTTCCTTTTCAACGATATTTAAAACGTCCTCAACAGTCAGCGGTTCAAAATATAGCTTATCCCCGGTGTCAAAGTCGGTACTGACTGTTTCCGGATTATTGTTGATCATAATTGATTGCAACCCCGCCTCTTCCAGGGCCCAAAGCGCATGCACGGAACAATAATCGAATTCAATTCCTTGCCCAATTCGAATTGGCCCTGAACCGAGGACGATGACCTTCGGCACGTCGTCCGGCACACTCTCGTCATCTGATTCATAGGTGGAGTAGTAATATGGGGTTGCCGCGGCAAATTCCGCCGCACAAGTGTCGACAAGCTTATATACCGGTTTAATGCCATACTCTAAACGCAATTCCCGCACACTGTCTGCGCTTTTGTTTACCAACCGTCCGATGGCTAAATCAGAAAAGCCTTTTTGTTTCGCCTCTGCCAACAAGGCTTGCGTCAACGAATCAGCTTTCAAGCGATTTTCCAACTCAACCAAACTTTTTAACTTATGCAGGAAAAAGTAATCGATCTTGGTTAGCTGAAAGACTTCAGTCAGAGTCCACGCCCGGCGAAACGCCTCAAAAACTACGAACAAACGCTCATGGTCTGCTTCCTGCAGTTTAGCTTCAAGCTCCATTTCCGTCCACTCGCTGCAAGGTGCAATGCGTAAGCCCACCGCGCCAATCTCTAAAGAGCGAATCGCCTTAAGCAGTGCCGCTTCAAAACTGCGCTCCAAGGCCATGACCTCACCGGTCGCCTTCATTTGCGTCCCCAGCCGGTTATCTGCAGTAGTGAACTTATCGAACGGCCAACGTGGTATCTTGACGACGACATAATCGAGCGCCGGCTCGAAGCAGGCATTGGTATTGCCTGTTACCGGATTGGTGATCTCCGGTAAAGTTAGGCCTACCCCAATCAAAGCAGCCATTTTGGCTATCGGGTAACCGGTTGCCTTTGAAGCCAGTGCACTGGAGCGGCTCACCCTCGGGTTAACCTCGATGACTACATACTCATAACTGTCCGGATTTAAAGCATATTGCACATTGCAGCCGCCTTCAACCCCCAGCGCCCTGATGATGTTGAGTGAGGCTGCCCGTAACATTTGGTACTCTTTATCCGATAACGTTTGCGAAGGAGCGATGACAATACTGTCCCCCGTATGAATTCCGACTGGGTCGACATTCTCCATATTACATACGGTAATACAGTTATCGGCCCCGTCCCGCATCACTTCGTATTCGATTTCTTTCCAACCGGCCACACTTCGTTCGATCAGCACCTGCCCAATCGGGCTGGCCTGCAAACCTTTCAGGGCGATCTCGGCTAAATCCTTGGCATTTTTAGCCGAGCCCCCGCCGGTACCACCGAGGGTATAAGCAGGACGGACAATTACCGGGTAGCCGATCTCCTCTGCCAGCCT
>DATAMA010000148.1:0-7548 GCA_036260765.1 Desulfobacteria bacterium
CATGGCTATTTGCCATGCTCATTCCTACCGTTCTGCTTTGCGGTGATAGGACTGGAAGCTAAGACCTCCGCAGGCAAGAAAATTAGACAATGGAGGAGCACATGATATCGCTGCTTAGAGGCGTGCCGGTTTATCTGACAGAAGAATATGTGGTGCTTGAGGTCAATGGTGTAGGGTACAAGGTCTATACGCCGACAAACTCGGCGGTAACAGCCGGCAGAGAGGTTATCCTTCATACATACTTGCAGGTTAGAGAAGATGCCTTGGTACTCTACGGGTTTGCGGAAAAAGAGCAGCTAGAAATATTTGAGCTGCTGATTTCCGTATCAGGGATGGGTCCTAAAGGGGCGCTCGGTATTTTATCGCATTTAAGCCCGGCACAAGTGCGGCAAGCGGTAGCTACCGAAAACCTGAGCGCTTTGACCAAAGCGCCTGGAGTCGGAAAAAAGATTGCCCAAAGGTTGGTCCTCGAACTACATGATAAACTAAAACTGGATACCGATAAGGAAACGGTTATTGCCATGGAGACCGCGACCGGTGCATGGGAAGAAGCTTCCGAGGCCTTGGTGGCGCTTGGGTACAGTCAAGTTGAAGCTCGCCGTGCCGTGGCCAGGGCGCTCGAGAACACACCTGGAGAAAACGACGTTGGTAAGCTTATTAAGCTTGCCCTTAAGCAAATGGGTTAGGGGGGAATGAATTGGAAGAACGAATTGTGACCGGCGATATCTTGGACGAGGATTCCGAACAAGACAAAAGCCTGCGCCCCCGTCAGCTTAAGGAATATATTGGACAGCAGAAGGCCCGCAGCACCCTGGAAATTTTTATTCAAGCAGCGCTTGCCAGGGATGAGGCGCTGGACCACGTTCTGTTGTATGGTCCGCCAGGCCTGGGCAAAACTACCTTGGCAAATATCATTGCCAATGAACTAAATGTGAACATCAGGGTTACTTCCGGGCCGGCAATTGAACGGCCAGGCGATTTGGCGGCGATTCTAACGGCCCTGGAACCGCGCGACGTGCTGTTTATCGATGAAATACATCGGTTGAACCGGACGGCTGAGGAGATATTGTATGCGGCAATGGAGGATTTTTCGCTGGATATTGTCATCGGCAAAGGTCCTAGCGCCCGTTCAATTAGAATTAGCCTTCCGCCGTTTACCCTGGTCGGAGCAACTACCCGGGCCGGACAATTGACATCTCCCTTAAGGGATCGGTTCGGGGTAATCAGCCGGTTGGAATTTTACTCACCCGAGGAGCTCGAACAAATCGTTAGCCGTTCCGCTGAAATTCTTAAAGTAACAATAGAGCCGGAAGGCGTGAGGGAAATCGCCCGGCGGTCAAGAGGAACGCCGCGAATTTCCAACCGGCTGCTAAAGAGGGTAAGAGACTTTGCCCAGGTCAAGGCGTCCGGCGTTATCTCGGCGCAAGTTGCCAAACAGGCGCTTGATCTGTTGGAGATTGATACGCTTGGCTTGGACATGGTTGACCGCAAACTGCTGGAAACAATTGCAGTAAAGTTTGGCGGCGGCCCGGTTGGGCTTGATACCCTGGCAGCGACAATTGGTGAAGATGCGTTGACCATTGAGGACGTTTATGAACCTTATTTGTTACAATTAGGGTTTTTAAACCGTACACCTAGGGGCCGGGTAGCGACTCCGGCTGTGTATCACCACTTGGGATTAGCCGTTCCGGAAAACCCGCAGTTGACTATGTTTCCGGTAGAATGAATATTTTTTTAACTATGGGGCTAGATTGTTAGGGTATATGTGAAGCGGGGGTGGGCTCGCTGAGAAAACCGGTGTATCTGTGGTTTATCGCATTAGCTCTGATATTTATTCAGCCTCAACCTGCCTGGGCCGGCCTGAATATCCGTGTCGGCCTTGTTTGGCAACTGGCTGGGGAAACCTTTTTGGGATTTGAAACCGTTCAGGGAGCTTATACCCTGACGATTGATGACACGGTGATTATACGTAATATTTCAGCCGGGGCAAGTTATCGGGCCCTGTCCAGCCCATGGGGGTTGCTTGTTTTTCGCGATGGCCAGGTGATTGGAACAGGCGGCAGGCTTAAGTTTGAGCCGGCTTATGGTAAATTACCGGTGCTTAAGCTCTTAAGTGCCAAGGGTGTACGTGACTATCGCGGCGGCTTAGAAATAAGTCAACGGGGTGACGCCTCTTTATCTGTGGTCAATACCCTTGGCGAACAGGAATACCTGTATGGTGTGGTACCCGTAGAGATGAGTAATTCGTGGGCTGCCCAAGGCGCTGAAGCTTTAAAGGCGCAAGCGGTTGCCGCTCGGACCTACCTCTACAGCCATTATGACCGGAAACAGGCGAAAGGGTATAACATCTCGGACAGTCCCAATATCGATCAGGCCTACGCCGGCTATGGTGTTGAAGGGGCGGCAAGTAAAGCAGTTGATGCCACGCAGGCAGAAGTCCTCGTTGACAAGAACTCATTAAAACCGATTAACCCATCGTATCATTCGCATAGCGGCGGGCATACGGAGAACTCGGAAAACGTGTGGAGCGCCGCCGATAAGCATTTGCGCGGTAAACAGGATCCCTATTCTTTGGGACAGGGAGCTTTGGCCGATAACTGGGCATTTACCGCTTCGGCAGCGGCGGTGGGTAACCATTTGGGGATCGGCCCGGTAAAAGAAATCCGCACTAAAACATATCCTTCCGGCCGGGTTAAAACGGTGGAGTTTGAGGATATATCCGGCAAAAAGGTGATTAAAAGCGGTAGACAATTTGTTACCTTGTTTTACCCAAAGGGCAGGGGCATTACCAGAAAGGATTTTCTGGGCACTATGTTTCGTGTCATTAAGGTTAAACAGGGGGAAGGTTCAGCGTTTGTTCCCGAACCGTTAGCGGTTTTGCTGCGCGAAAGTTTGACGGGGCCGCGGTATGAGTTCGTTGATACATCTGTGACTCCCCCAAATAAACTGCCTAACCCTTATGCTGTGTTCGTTTTCTCCGGCAAGGGATGGGGACATGGGGTGGGGATGGCGCAGTGGGGCGCATACGGTATGGCGAAACAGGGTTATAGCTACCGGCAGATTTTGGAATACTATTATACGAGCGTCTCTGTTCGTAAGGTTGGGGCGGGTGAATGATGTTTCTTCCGACGCTCATAAAATTTCCCGGTTCCTTCGTTTAAAACGCTGCGCGCAGGGAAGGAACCGGGAAATTAGAAATCGCGTCTCCAGAAACATCATTCACCCCGCTGGCAAGCACTTAAGTGAGCAGAGAGCAATAGATGTTTCTTCCGACGCTCATAAAATTTCCGGGTTCCTCCGTTAAAGCGCTGCGCGCAGGGAAGGAACCGGGAAATTAGAAATCGCGTCTCCAGAAACATCATTCACCCCGCTGGCAAGCACTTAAATTGTAATAAAGGAGAACCTTACTTGGGAATGCAGGTTTCGGATTTTGACTTTCATTTACCGCCAGAACTGATTGCGCAACACCCGATTGAGCCGCGTGATGCGTCACGGTTGATGGTGGTTGATCGTAGCAAGGATAGTTTGACGCATGTCCATTTTTCGAATATCGTTGATTTTTTGGTGCCTGGGGATGTTTTGGTGTTAAATAACACCCGGGTGATGCCGGCGCGGTTGCTGGGACACAAGGAGGGCAGCACCGGCAAGGTTGAAGTGCTGTTGCTGCGGCGGTGCGCATTAGATACCTGGGAAACGCTTGTTAAGCCTGGTAAGAGGGTTAAGCCCGGTTCACGGCTGGTATTCGGGGACGGCTTGTTGACGGCGGACGTGCTTGAAAATACCGATGCCGGGGGGCGGATCGTTAAGTTTCAGTATGACGGGGTGTTTGAGCAGATCCTCGATCAGTTGGGGAGCATGCCGCTGCCGCCTTATATTACGGAGCCGTTACGTGATAAAGAGCGCTATCAGACTGTTTATGCCCGGGAGACCGGGTCGGCGGCGGCCCCAACGGCGGGATTGCATTTTACGCCGCAACTGCTCGATCAGATCCGGCAGAACGGAATTGAGGTAGTTGAAGTTCTGTTACACGTTGGCTTGGGTACATTTCGGCCGGTCAAAGTAGAAAATGTGACTGAGCATCACATGCACTCGGAGTATTATCGCATCGGTGCGGACACGGCGGCACGGATTAACCGGGCCAAACTCGAGGGAAGACGCATTATTGCTGTTGGTACCACAGCTACCCGGGCATTAGAATCTGCAGCCGGGCCAACCGGTCAATTACAGGCTGGAGACGGTTGGACAGACATTTTTATTTATCCGGGTTATAAGTTTAAGCTGATTGACGCACTGATAACCAACTTTCATTTTCCGCGGTCTACCTTACTGATGCTGGTCAGCGCCTTAGCGGGGAAGGAACGTATTTTGGCAGCCTATGCGGAAGCGGTTCGCTTAGGTTACCGCTTTTATAGTTTCGGTGACGCGATGTTAATCCTTTAGGTATTGCGTACACATGATTTTAGCAGGTTAAAGGAGAAATGGGATTGGCAGTAAAGTTAGATGTCTTGTATGAAAGCAAGCAAACGCGGGCCCGCTTAGGCAAGTTGCATACACCGCACGGGGTAATCGATACACCTGTATTTATGCCGGTGGGAACCCAGGCCACGGTTAAAGCGATGACACCGGAGGAACTGAAAGAGATTGGCGCCCAGATTATTTTAAGCAATACTTACCATTTGTTTTTAAGACCAGGGCATGAGTTAATCGCGGATGCCGGTGGATTACACAGGTTCATGCATTGGGATGGGCCGATATTAACTGACAGCGGTGGTTTTCAGGTGTTTAGCCTGGGAGATTTGCGGAAGATTACGGAAGAAGGGGTACAATTCCGTTCCCACCTGGACGGGTCTAGCCAGTTTTTAGGGCCGGAAAAATCAATTGAAGTTCAGATGGCCCTAGGCTCGGATATTGCGATGGCTTTTGATGAATGCCCTGCTTACCCCAGTACCTACGAATATTGTAAAGATTCTCTGGAACGCACAACCCGTTGGGCAGAACGTTGCCTAAAAGCACACAGCCGCAGTGACCAGTCTGTTTTTGGTATTGTCCAGGGCGGTATGTACCGTGATTTACGGGAGCAAAGCGTAAGGGAGATTACTTCGCTGGACTTCCCGGGGTACGCTATTGGTGGCCTGAGTGTCGGGGAAGACAAAAAACTGATGTATGAAGTGCTGGATTATACCACACCGCTGCTGCCGCGGGACAAGCCGCGCTACTTAATGGGAGTTGGCTCACCGGATTGCTTGATTGAAGGCGTTATCCGGGGAATAGATATGTTTGATTGCGTGCTGCCAACCCGGATTGCCAGAAATGGCACGGTAATGACAAGCATCGGAAAAGTAGTTATCCGTAATGCTGAGCATGCCCGGGATTTTGGCCCGCTTGATCCTCACTGTGACTGTTATACCTGTCGTAATTACAGCAAAGCGTATATCAGGCACCTGTTCAAGGCGGACGAGATATTGGGCCTGCGCCTGACCACGATTCATAACCTATATTTTCTGCAACAATTAATGAAAGACATACGCGACGCAATTCGCGAGGACTGCTTGCTGGAGTTCCGTAGTGAATTTTTTGCCCGCTACGGTTACGAATCGAGGCAGGAATCTCCCGTTTCGTGCTGAATATGTTTTAAATATTTGCTTGTATCCGTAAGTTATTAACTGACAATATTAAGGAGGAACCATTCAATGAATGCAGGTACAATGACCTTAGTAATCTATTTCCTGGTATTTTTCGTGATTATTTATGTCTTTACCATTCGGCCGCAGCAGAAACAGCAAAAAGCTCGTCAAGCGATGCTAGAAAGTCTACGGGTTAACGACAAAATCATCACTACAGGCGGGATCTATGGGAAAGTCACCAAGGTGAAGGCCGACAGCGCCCTCGTTCAAATCGCTGACAAAGTAGAGATTGAAGTAGCGAAAAGCGGTATTGGCAGCGTGGAAAACCGGAAAGTGAAAACAGAAGACAGCAAACCGAAAAAAGCTAAGCCTGAAGCGAAGGCAGAAGCCAAGACTGAGGCAACTGCCGGAGGAGAAAAAGAACCGGAATCAAAGGAAGGCTAATCGAAGAAGTAAGGGCGTTAGCTTCAGGCAATTAACTTGAAACTAACGCCTTTTTATAAATTCTATGGAAAAAAGAGGAATATAGGCTGACCAACCCGAATTAAACCGATACGTAGCCGTTTATTCATTCAACAGCGAACAAGGGGAAATGGGGGGAGTGACCATAGCAAATTTGCTCACACTTGAGGAGATAAAAAAGGATAATTTAGTTAAAGCATTTATTGCCGGTGGAAACGAATCCCTCGCCGAACTGGGTTATACGGAACATGGGTTTAGGCATGTTGGGCTTGTAGCACAGACGGCTCGAAAAATTTTGCAGCAAACCGGATTTGCCCAACGTGAATGCGAGTTAGCTGCAATTGCCGGTTACCTGCATGATATCGGGAATACAATTAACCGGAATGATCATGCGCATACCGGGGCAATCCTGGCTTCGCAGATCCTGCTGGCAAAGTCAATGGACCCGGGCGAAGTGACCCAGGTCATCGGTGCAATCGGTAATCACGATGAATCCGATGGTCAGCCGGTAAACAACATTTCCGCAGCGTTAATCCTTGCGGACAAGTCTGATGTACATCGCTCGCGAGTGAGAAACTCCGATTTCGCGACGTTTGACATTCATGACCGGGTAAATTATGCAGTGGAACACTCTGCTTTAAACGTGGTTCCCGATCAACGCCGGGTTGTCTTAAAATTAACTATCGATACCAAGATTTGCCCGTTGATAGAGTATTTTGAGATTTTCACGGTAAGAATGTTAATGTGCCGCCGGGCGGCCAGTTTTCTCAAAAGTACCTTTGAACTGCTGATCAATGAGGTTAGGCTAATGTAATAACGCGAATCGTAAAAAATTGACTATGACTACCTTCAAAGCTATAATTGAAATGTTGGTCTAGTCCAACATTTCACAAAGGGAGGAAAGTGTTAATGCGCAGGGGAAATGTGCTCAAACTGCTCGCGTTGGTGGTTATTGTGGCAGTGCTAATTGGAATATCGATTAATCCCCTAAGGAACCCGCAAACTGGCATTCCGCTTGGTCTGGATATCAGAGGCGGCGTTCATCTTGCCTTACAGGCTTACCCTGGCCCAGGTGGGGGAGCCATAACGAATGATGACATGGATAAGGCAAAAACCATCGTGGAAAAAAGGGTAAACAGTTTAGGTATTTCTGAACCAAACGTTCAGGTGGATTATGCTAAGAAGCGCGTGCTCGTCGACCTAGCCGGCATCGCTAACCCGGATGATGCGGTAAAGTTACTGTCGACAACGGCTAAGCTCACTTTCCGTGACCCTAACAATGTCAATAAAATTGTTCTAGACGGCAGTGACCTGAAGGATGCGACCGCTGGGCAAAATCAGCAGACCGGCGATTATGTGGTTGAGGTTACTTTCACTTCAGATGGCGCTAAAAAGTTTGCTGATATTACCACTAAAAGTGTTGGCAAGCTAATGCCGATTTATCTTGATGAATAAATGCAAA
>DATAMA010000154.1:0-3109 GCA_036260765.1 Desulfobacteria bacterium
TAAATATGATGGAATGATCATTACCGGGTTGTCCGGATTGTTATTCGGAAAATAGTTCTGCGGCATTTTTATCGTTAGGCCTTTGTTGATGTCGCGGAAATATTCCTTTGCCAAGGTATCTTGGCCATACTCGGAATGACCGGTCACAAAGAACTGACGACCGTTGGTATTGGCTACAATATAAACGCCGGCGTCCTCCGATTCCGATAATATTTCCAACTCCGGTATCTTGGCGATATCCTGTTTTTTAATTGCCGTATAGCGGGAATGGGGAACCCAAAAGAAATCATCAAACCCTCTGGTCAAGGGATGCGTTGGGCTGAGCACCGTATGTTTGAAAACGCCAAATATTTTTTCCGCTAATTCATACTTGGGTACGCCAAAATGATAATACAGGCCAGCCTGGGCGCCCCAACAGATATGCAGCGTGGAATAGACGTTGCGCTTTGACCATTCCATAATCGCACAGAGTTCCTGCCAATAATTCACTTCTTCAAATCTTAGTTGTTCTACCGGAGCACCGGTAATGATCATTCCATCATATTTATTGTCTTTGACTTCGTCAAAACGCCTGTAGAATTTCAGCAGATACTCGGCCGGCGTGTTTTTGGTGACGTGAGTGGCCATCTGCAGCAGTTCGGCCTCAACCTGAAGCGGAGTATTACCAAGAATGCGCAACAACTGCGTTTCCGTTTCAACTTTAGTCGGCATAAGGTTGAGAATCAGTATTTTTAACGGGCGGATATCCTGCTGTTTGGCCCGATGTTCCGGCATTACAAAGATATTTTCCTGCTCCAGCGTTCTGATTGCAGGAAGCCCTTCCGGGACAGTTATCGGCATGCCCTACACCTCACTTCACAGTTAATGATGCCTTGTTGATGCATATCTTAATAGACATTAAGAGGAGTGCCGTACACTCCTCCTAAAAACAAACATAATCTTGAACTTTTCGAGAAATGTCTTGCCTGCCTATTTTATAGCAATAGCTATTATTCGGCAAGATATTCGTAAATCCTTCCACTTTACCATACTTATGCTAATCATTTATTACCGCTACACATTTTTAAGCGTGGGTGTTATCATAAAAAAAGATGTGATTATTTCGGAGTCCGTAGTTCTTGCGGGTTGATCACCGGCAGAGCTTGCGGACCCTAGTTTTTTTGGTGGGTGAATATGTCAAACAGATCTGAAAAACACTCTGGCACCTGGATTGCCTACTTTGTATTACTCCTGTCGTCACTTCTCTACGGGTTAAACGTTATCACCGCAGCCATCGTCTCCCCGCTAATCCCGCCGATGGCGCTCGCTGTGCTGCGTGGATTCTTGGGTTTTCTGGTACTGCTGCCGTTGGCCTGGAAACAGCTGGTGCAAGTCAGGCTAACCCGTCACGATTTAGGTTCCTTGTTCTTATTAGGACTGTTTGGTATTGCCGTGGCTTACTTTACGTTTTTGTGGGGGATGCAGAAAAGTACTGCAAGTAATGCCTCGATCATTTTTGCTACCGGCCCCGCAGTGACGAATCTCCTTCTGGCGGTATTTTGGCATGAAAAGCCCTCACGTTCCGAGGTGATCGGCATCCTCCTCTCTTTTTTCGGGCTTCTCCTCGTAATTGCCCAAGGTTCCCTCAAAGAGCTGTTAACGCTGAAGGTAGGTCTGGGCGACGTCATCCTGTTTGGCAACGTTTTATGCGTGGCCATCTATTCAATCCTCGGTCAGACGGCAAGCAAGAAATTTTCCGCGCTGGTGATTTCTGTCTACACTCTGTTTTTTGGCACATTACTTCTAGCGCCTGTCGGTGGATGGCAGTTATTGACCGGCAACTGGCATCTCAATTGGTTTGACTGGGCGCTTACGATCTATATGGGAACTATGGTCACTGGGTTCGCCATCTATCTCAATATGGAAGGCATTAAGCGAATTGGTACCGGTAAAGCCGCAATTTTTAGCAATTTGATGCCGATATTCGGCGTTTTGTTTAGCATTTTTCTCTTGGGAGAGCACATGTTCTGGTATCATTGGGTCGGCTTCGGCCTTACGCTTCTGGGCATTGTCCTTTCGGTAGGAAAACAGCCACAGGTTGTTGTCAAAAACCCGGCGGAACAGGTGTAGCGTCAAACCAGCTAGTCTCCTTTAACTCAACAACATCCGATCATTATCGAACACCGCACCGCTGCGCTTTTCAAACTGCTCGACAAGCTGCTCTACAGTCATGTTGCTCCTTGCTGCACCATGTAAATCCATAATAATTTTGCCCTCATGCATCATGATTGTCCTTGTGCCAAATTCGAGGGATGCTTTCATATTATGCGTAATCATCAGCGTGGAAAGCTTTTCCTCCGCGACAATTTTGCGCGTCAAGTGCAGCACTTTGCGCGCGATTGTCGGATCCAGGGCGGCGGTATGCTCATCAAGGAGCAACAGCTTCGGTTTGACAATTGTCGCCATCAGAAGGGTTAGCGCCTGCCGCTGCCCGCCTGATAGCAGCCCCACTTTCTGCTTGATCCGGTTCTCTAGCCCCAGATTCAACAGGCTTAGCCGCTCCTTGAACAGGTTGATCTGTTTCTTGGTCAGGCCTGGCCGGAAACCCTTCGGCTTACCCTTGGCGAAGGCAATCGCCAGATTCTCCTCAATCGTCATATCATAAGCAGTCCCCATTAACGGGTCCTGAAACACTCTGCCAATATATTTTGACCGTTTATATTCCGGGTAAAAGGTAATATCCTCCGTTCCCAGGATGATTCTTCCCTTGTCCGTGGCGTATACCCCCGAGATACAGTTCAACAGGGTGGACTTTCCGGCACCGTTTCCACCGATAATGGTAATAAATTCTCCCTCTTGCAGGGAAAGGTTAACCTCATCGAGCGCCAGTTTCTCATTTATACTGCCTTTGCCGAAGGTCTTGCTCAACGCTTCTACTTTTAGCATTGACTAACTCCTTCCACTTTTTGCCCCACTAAGCCTCCTTTTCGCCGACGTAAGGCGGCTTTTAACCACCGGTGCGGACATAGCCGCGGCGACGATGATCGCAGAAACCAGTTTTAGGTCAGTAGGCGGCATACCGAGATCAAGGGCAACGGCAATAATCAGCCGGTAAAGGATTGCCCCTAGA
>DATAMA010000158.1:0-6311 GCA_036260765.1 Desulfobacteria bacterium
GGTGGATATCAATAATATATTTATCTCAGACCCGAACCCGATGAAATTTATCGAACAGGCCGAATTAGCGGGGTACCCACGCAATATTTGCGGTTGGATCAAAGGGCTGTATGCTACGGTTTTGTCGCAGGGAGATATTCGCACGGTAGTTGCAGTGACCCAAGGGGACTGCTCCAATACCCATGCCCTCATGGAAACCTGGCAGCACCAAGGGATCAAGATTATTCCGTTTGCGTTCCCGTATGATCAGGACTCCGATATGCTGCGGCTGCAAATTGGTAAGCTGATAGAGGCTCTCGGCACGAGTTGGGAAAAGGTCGATGAATGGAAGAAAAAGTTGGACGGGATTAGGCAGCTAGCGTGGGAACTTGATAGGCTGACTTGGCAGGAGAATAAAGTGACCGGGTTTGAAAACCACCTCTGGCAGGTGTCCTGCAGCGACTTTAACGGGGAGACTGAACAATTTAGAGCTGATTTAGAGGCGCTAATTAATGAGGTGAAAGCGAGAAAGCCTCTCGATCAGCCTGTGCGGCTAGGGTATATCGGGGTGCCGCCGATTGTCCCTGATCTGTATGCTTATTTAGAGAACTTGGGCGCCAGGGTTGTATTTAATGAGGTACAGCGTCAGTTTACGATGCCGTTTTCAACCGCGGATATTGTTGAACAGTATCGCTTGTACACTTATCCGTACAACGTTTTTGCACGAATTAAGGATATTCGCCGTCAGGTGGAAAAGCGCCGGTTAGACGGGCTGATTCATTACACACAGAGTTTTTGTTTCCGGCAGATTGAAGATTTGATCATCAGAAAAGAACTCGACATTCCGGTTTTGACCCTAGAAGGAGATAACCCCTCAAAACTGGACGCCAGAAGCAAAATGCGCATTGATGCTTTCGTAGAGATGCTTTCGTGAAGGGAATGTCATTAAGTGACCGTAACGTGTGGGATTGATTTAGGCAGCCGTAGTGTGAAAGTAGCAGTTTATGCAGATGGGAAAATAGTAGATTTACGTAAATACGATACGGTCAGGTTTTACCGGGAATACGGTCAGCGGGTAGACGGCCAGTTGGCGATAGATTTCGAGCGGCTAGGAATTCCCCCGGCAGATTCGTTGGTATCCACTGGATATGGGCGAAATGTGTTGAATCTCGCCGGGGCGAAGGTGATTCCGGAAATTAAGGCTCACCTGCTCGGAGCTGTTTTCCAGACCGGACGAAAAGATTTTACCTTGCTGGATCTCGGCGGGCAGGATAGCAAGATTGTCAAAGTACAAAATGGTAAAATGGTTGATTTCTTGACGAATGATAAGTGTGCGGCCTCAACGGGGCGCTATTTGGAGAATATGGCTGCCGTTTTGAACATTTCCCTGGAGGAACTCGGCAAATACTGTAGTGATCCTGTCGAACTGAATGCCACTTGTGCTGTGTTTGGCGAAAGTGAGCTGATCGGCAAGATCGTCGACGGTTTTCCGGTGAGCAGTCTGGCCGCTGGCGTAAACTATACTATCTTTCGCCGTATTCGGCCGCTGCTTCAACAGCTTTTGACTCCGGTTATAGTATTTACTGGTGGCGTGGCGCAAAGTATGGCCTTACAAGAGATCATTACTCGAGAGTTGGATGTTGATGTGGTGGTACCCCAGCATCCGCAATTTAACGGGGCAATAGGTTGCATTGCGAGTACCCTAACGAAATAATTCTTTCCTTGGGATTATGTCGAAAAGGGGAGAAAGTTAATGGACCAAACAGAAATCCGGATACTTTCGACCACTGCAATTCTAGGTTATGGTTTTCCGCTGGCTTCGTTTGAGGCAGGCTTGGCCCGCAAACCGCAGGTGATTGCCGCTGACGCCGGCTCGACTGACCCCGGCCCTTATTATCTGGGTGTAGGACGTTCCTTTACGGACCGTGCTGCAGTCAAGCGAGACCTCGCGTTAATGCTCGCAGCGGGCCGGAAACTGCATGTTCCGGTAATCATCGGAACAGCCGGAGGGTCGGGAGGGGATGCTCATCTCGATTGGTGTTTGGCGATAATAAAGGAGATTGTGCGGGAAGAAAATTTTCACTTTAAGACGGCCATTATTCGTGCGGAAATCTCCAAAACGGAGATTTCGCAGCGTTTTAATCGAGGGGAGATCACGCCGCTTCCCCCGGCGCCGCCGCTCCACAGGGAGGATATCGAAGCAAGTACGAGAATTGTCGGTCAGATGGGCATTGAGCCTTTTATTGAAGCTTTGGCTGGCGGAGCGGAACTGATTGTCGCCGGCCGTGCCTATGATCCGGCAGTTTTCGCCTGCTACCCGGTGTGGCAGGGGTTTGAACGGGGATTAGCGCTTCATTTAGGGAAAATCCTTGAATGTGCGTCAATTGCCGCGACGCCAGGTAGCGGAAGTGACTGTATGTTGGGCACGTTGCGAAAAGATTACTTTTTGCTCGAACCGCTCAACCAGGCACGACGCTGCACGACAGTGTCGGTTGCGGCCCACACCCTGTACGAAAAGAGCAATCCTTATTTGCTGCCTGGCCCTGGCGGTACGCTTGACCTACGCGGGGTAGACTTCGAACAGGTGACTGAACGGGTTGTAAAAGTCGCAGGGAGCAAATTTGTCCCTGCGAAGCGGTATACTGTGAAACTGGAGGGGGCTAGGCCGGTTGGGTACCGCACCGTTTCGATTGCGGGAGCGCGGGATCCGATTTTTATTACCAAGATTGAGGAAGTAACCCGGGGCGTACGGGAAACGGTTGCGGCTAATTTTCAGGGGCTCGCCGGTAAATATGAGCTGTTGTTTCACCTCTATGGTATTAATGGGGTGATGGGCGAAATGGAACCTTCGCCGCGAGCGAGTGGCCATGAACTGGGAATTGTGATTGAGGCGGTGGCTGATTCCCAGGAAGATTCCGACACAATCTGCAGTTTCGCCCGCTCTACTATGCTGCATTATGGCTATTCCGGTCGGATGGCCACAGCCGGAAACCTTGCCTTCCCCTATTCTCCGTCTGATTTAAAGGCGGGAGAGGTTTACCGCTTTTGCCTTAATCACCTGGTAGAAGTTAAGGACCCACGGGAACTCTTCCCACTGCAGTTTGTAGAGCTGCAGCCGTAAGGTATGGGCAAGGTCAGATGAGGTGAACGGATGAGTACAGTCCGGAAGTAGGAGATACTTCAAGGCGCAGCTGAGTTGTAGTGGCTCAAAGGGGGCGAGTAGGAGTGAAAAAGGTACTGCTTCCCGAGTTGGCCGAGGTAATTCGCAGCAAAAACGCCGGTCCATACGAACTGACACTTGACGTTATTTTTAAAAGCCAAGACATTTTTACACAGATTGTGGCGAGAAAGATTTTTACCCCAACATTTATTGCCCGGCTATACCAGATTCCTGTCAAACAGGTGATTTCCGTGGTCGATTTTCCTCCTGCGAGGGCGATTAAGGCAACAATTGTGCGACCGAGGGTATGCGGGGATATTGGCGAAACGGATATTTATGGGGCGCAACAGCATGCTCCGCTACTAAATGTGGCGATTGAGTGGGATAATTAGAGGTTGATTAACGGATAGAAGGAGGTTCAGGCTTGAAAATACTTCATACAGATGAAATAATTGCTGCAGTGGAACGCCTGTGCATGGAGGCAAATTATTTCCTGGGCGAGGATGTTCTGGCAGGGTTCGAACGGGCTTTGGCAAACGAAGAAAATCCCTTGGGCCAAGAGGTTTTGGAACGCTTGATGGAAAATGCATCTATTGCCAGGGAACAGGAAGTGCCGATGTGCCAGGATACCGGGATGGCCGTATTTTTTGTTGAAGTTGGTCAGGATTTACATATTGAGGGGATTAACCTCACCGATGCGATCAACCAAGGGGTTCGGCAGGGCTACCAAAAGGGGTATTTGCGCAAGTCGATTGTGAAAGACCCGGTGCTGCACAGGGAGAACACCGGTGATAATACGCCGGCCGTAATTCACTATGATATTGTACCGGGGGATTCGCTAAAACTGACGGTTGGGCCAAAAGGGTTTGGCAGTGAAAATATGGGCGGGATTAAGATGTGTAAACCGTCAGAAGGGCTCGAAGGGGTCATTGATTTTGTCGTTGATACGGTTGACAAAGCCGGAAGCAATCCCTGCCCGCCGATTATTGTCGGTGTAGGGGTCGGCGGTGATATGGAAAAGGCCGCGATTCTGGCGAAAAAGGCCTTAATGCGACCGATCGACCGGCGTAACCCGCAGCCTGAATGGGCGGATGTCGAGGCAGCTATTCTGGATAAAATTAATTGCCTGGGCATTGGACCACAGGGATTTGGCGGTACCCAGACAGCGCTGGCAGTAAACATTGAAACTTTTCCCACGCACATTGCCGGGATGCCGGTTGCGGTCAATATCAATTGCCATGCGACCCGTCATAAAGAACTACTACTTAAGGGGAGGGAACGATAATGTCAGAGCCGGCTGGGCCAATTGTTATAACCACCCCTTTTACACAGGTTGCGAGGCTCAAGGCTGGCGATTCCGTGTTGATTAACGGTATCGTATATACAGCAAGAGATGCGGCACACAAAAAGATGATTGAAGCATTAGACCGTGGTGAACAGCTGCCGTTTGATGTCCGGAACCAAATTATTTACTATGTTGGACCTAGCCCGGAGAAACCGGGCGGCATCATTGGTTCGGCAGGGCCGACGACGAGCGGACGGATGGATGCATATGCGCCAAGGCTGATTGCCCTTGGCCAAACCGGCATGATCGGAAAAGGTTTGCGTACTCCGGAGGTGGTCGAGGCAATGAAACGCCATGGCGCAGTGTATTTTGCAGCTATCGGTGGTGCCGGCGCGTATATTTCACGCTGCGTGAAAGCGAGTGAGATTATCGCCTATCCGGAACTCGGCCCGGAAGCGATCCGCAAACTTCGCGTGGAAAACCTGCCGGCGATTGTGGCCATCGATTCTTTTGGCAATAATATTTACGAAGTAGGAAAGGCACACTACCGAAGGTAACTGGTGATTGGCCGTGTTGGGTCGGGTTGGGTCGGGTTGGCGAAAGCAACAAAGCAACTCTGGCACTTCGTTGACAAATGAACAATTCAAGCCTGACACTAGACGGACAAATGACTAATTCAAGCCTGACACCCGATGAAAATGGAGGCAAGCGTGCATGAGTATTTGATGCAGGCGGTTTATCTTGCCCCCCGGGGCAGACATCGTCTGCTTTTATTGGGTCATAATCTGGCACAGCGTTATTTGAGCCCCGATGATAATCTGATTGGCTTTATCGGGGAGGCAGGCTCAGGCAAGTCCCTGTTAATCAGAGGAATGTTTCCTGGCCTGGAGCTGACAAATGATGATGACGGCATTAATGTCCGGCCGCTTCCCCTGCTCGAAGATGCAGAACAAGCGCACTTCCGGACGCATACTTATCACGTGGATGTACGGTTTGAGTACGCCTTTACGCCGCTATGGGCGCTGGCCGAGGCGGTGCGTAAGGCTTTGCAAAAAAAACTGCGGGTTGTCATCGAACACTTTGACTTAATTTACCCGTTACTAAAGTTAAATGCCCAAGCTCTTATCGGTGTGGGGGAAGAGGTTATTGTTACCCGCCCGTCGGTCTATGGCCCGGAACCCCAAGAAATTGTCGAAATCGTCAGCCGTTCAATTAAGTACCGCAGAATGGCGCACACGGCTGAAGACCTCACCCGAATTGTGCTTGAGGGAATAGGCATAAAAAAACCGGCCGCACATGCCGATGTTAAACATGGGTTTGTGTTGGAGTTTACGGAAAAACCGGATTTCGACCTTGATCTGGTGGAACAGCGGGTACTTGATTTAATCAAGCAGGATTTGCCGATCTGTTACCACGACGATGAACATATCCGGATTGGGACAGATGTGTGCAGCTGTACCGGACCGCGGCTTCACGTCGACAGAACCGGCAAGGTTACGGGCTTTCATCTGCTAAAGGAATTCCGGTGGGACCCGGTCC
Organism: Desulfobacteria bacterium; assembly: GCA_036260765.1. GTDB lineage: Bacteria > Bacillota > Desulfitobacteriia > Desulfitobacteriales > JAJXUE01 > DATAMA01. The sequence continues at coordinate 5,964 of DATAMA010000158.1, forward strand.
GCAAATTGTATAACCTGGCGGGAGTGGTAGGGGACTCCCCTAATCCACTTAGCCTAATAGCTAATATAAGCAAAAAACCGATAAAGAAAGGTGACATGCATGAAAAGAGTTGACGGGCGTAAGCCCGAAGAGTTAAGGCCGCTGAAGCTAACAAGGGGATTTATTGAATATCCGGAGGGGTCTGTCTTAATCGAAGTTGGCCGCACTAAGGTAATCTGTAACGCGACTGTAGAGGAAAAGGTGCCGCCTTTTAAGAAGAATAGCGGGGAAGGCTGGGTGACTGCCGAGTATTCGATGCTGCCCAGGGCAACCGCGGATCGGACTTTTCGGGAATCGGCCAAAGGCAAG
>DATAMA010000176.1:0-4736 GCA_036260765.1 Desulfobacteria bacterium
TGATATCCTGCACTGTTTCTTCGTCTAGGTCGTTCGAGGCCACTATGATTGCGTCAGGGAATCCCGCATCATCCAAGATCTTTCGCGCCTGGCGTGAAAGGTAGGCTAAATCTCCACTGTCGATCCGGATTCCCCGCAACTCATAACCCTGGGCCCGTAGTTCAAGACCTACTTTAATTGCATTCGGTAGCCCCGAGCGCAGGACATTATAGGTATCGACCAACAACAGACAATCCCGGGGGAATGCTCTGGCATAGGCTCGAAAAGACTCAAGTTCAGAGGGAAAACTTAAAACCCAAGCGTGCGCCATTGTCCCGGAAACCGGCACATCAAACAGCTGCCCGGTCCGGACATTTGACGTAGATACACATCCGCCGATGATCGCCGCCCTGGCCCCATACACTCCTGCATCCGGTCCATGAGCCCGACGCAGGCCAAACTCCATGACCGGATCCCCTTTGGCGGCAAGATTTATCCGACAGGACTTCGTCGCAATCAGCGACTGGAAGTTAATCATATTCAGTATTGCCGGCTCGATAATTTGCGCCTCAACCGACCGGGCACACACCCTGAGCAATGGTTCCTGGGGAAAAACCGGTGTACCTTCCGGGATCGCCCATACATCGCCGGTAAACCGACAATCGCGCAAAAGCTGCAGAACTTCCTCATTCAACAGGTTGAGACTACGCAGATAGCTTAGATCATCTTCAGTAAAATGTAGATTTTGCAAGTAATCCACGATCTGATCCAGCCCGGCCACAATGACATAGCCGGTAAACGGCGGGAGTTGTCGAAAGAACACATCAAAAACTACTCGCTGCTCGGCTTTTTGTTCACGGAAGTAACCGTAGGCCATCGTCAATTGGTACAGATCCGTCAGTAAAGCTGATCTGCGATTCATACGCCCACCCTCATCGACAAAATTTTCACATATCTTTAATTAAAGGTAACTCCAATTTGACTAAAAAGTCAAGCAAAACTGACAAATAGCCGCTCTATTGTGTAAACTTTACCAAAGCCTCCCGCGATAATGCCTGGGTCGTCGGTGGGTATTTTTGTGAATAATCGCTGTAGTGCTTAAACTCTGCTCTATTTTTAGCGATTACTCTAAAATTAAAGCTATTCACGTTTAAAAACGGCAGTGGATCATAGAATCCCAGCGTCCCGGCGGGGCTGGTGGCTACATCATTGTACTTGGTCAACATCGTATTCGCGAGGCCAAAGTGTAGGTGTGGTCCGGTACTGGCCCCCGTTTGTCCGACATAGCCGATTAAATCGCCTTTTTTGACCGCTTGATTTGTTGCAAAGCGGCCAAAGCGTGACAAATGGGCATACCACGAATACTTGCCGTCCGCGTGCCGGATAATTGCCAGGTTGCCGAATACGGCATATTCCGGTTTTGACCGGCCCGGGATGAGCAGCAATATCCCGTCTGCCGCCGCATAAACGGGTTCTCCCAGATCGGCCTTAATATCGATTCCGTGGTGAAATTGATAACCGTGATGTGTGGTCGGAGTGAGGCGATAGCCATACAACGAGGTTAATTCCCACTGTTTATTCCGGTTTAAGGGCCAGGCAAATTCCGCTTCATTTTCTTTTTTTTTTTCCGTACTTCCTCTGGATACGCTCGTAGTAAATTGTGCGCCAAGCAGCATATGCAAGCGCAGCGGACCCTGCGCACTTTCCCTATTCACCGGCAAACCGGGGTGTGAACTTTTAACCAAAGCAGGCGTTCGTTCCTGTTTTCCCACTGGTCCCAGCAATTGTAAATCTTGCGTGCCGGCAGATACCATTAGGAAAGCGGCACACAACAAGACTGCCGCCGTTTGCGGCCTGAAACCTAAATGCATAGGCATTTTCCCTCATTGACAAATAGTCAGGCATGTTACCTGTGCCTGACTACCAAGAAATTCTTTCACTGTATCAATCGTCAGCAACGCTTTGACCAACAACGCTGCCGGTTTCTACCTGTTGATCAAAGGTGGCAATGGTCATTCTGATATTCCTAACCGCAACTTCTTCCCCGATTTTCGGCAGCGGAAAACCATGCGGCAGTTTTAGGACACAGGTCTGCATATGGGGCGGTTCGGCAAACCATAACCGCTTACCCTTAAAACTGAATGGGCTAAGGTAAAGGTTAAATAGGCTTAATAACCAAATGGCAGATAACTTGAGCCTGTCCCTAAGTCCTTTGGCATGAACCGGTGCTTCCAATCCAATGCCGTTGGCAGTGCCCCCAGCGACATAAAGCAAATAGCCGGAGCGCCAGGCTCTTTTCTGTTTGTACCCATAGCGCTCACCACGTGCGATTGGTTTAATCTCCAGGACCCGGCTGCGGGCGTAATAAGCCGATTTCTCTTTTAACCACAGATCGGTGCCCACCCGCATTACCAATTGCAGATTGGCGTAGCGATTCTGCAACAGTTTAAACGTGTCTGGCGAGAGGTGACTGACAAACATACGCTTACAGAGAAATCCGTGGTGTGCGATGTCCGCCAGCCAAGCAGAAATTTGTTGTTCTTTGTCTCGATCGTTTAACCGTTCCAGGGGAAAGTGAAGGGAAAAACCCAATACATCGATCACGGTCTGATGTGCGGCATTCCATTTTTTAATCCAAGCGTACAACCCGGCCAATTCACCGTGGGGAAATCCATAGCGTTTCATCGGTGACTGGCACTTGATTACAATCCTAATGGAGCCGGACAAAGCGCCAGTCTTTTCGGTCAAAGCCTCTAATTGCGCGAAACTACCAACCGTAAACACAAAATTTGCTGTAAAATCACTTAACTCAAGCCCGCTAACAATCGGAGTAAGAATGACAATTTCGTCAAACTGTTTAGCAGCTAGTTTCCGGGCTTCTTCCAGCGTACCTACCGCGACCCTGCTTTTTCTCAAGCCAAGCACGGTATCCGCGAGAAATTCGTTGCCGAAACCGTAACCGTTACCCTTGATCACCGGCAGGTAATCTGGATAAATATCCTCCATCCGAGTTAAATGCGCCAACCACTTGGATCGATTGAGATATAGAGTCAAAGCCATATAATCACCCGCGCCGTTTCATGTACAGATTAAACGCCCAATCAACCAAGGGTTGGAGGGGATAGTCCCACTCGCCGATTAATTCACAAGCCTCGCCGCCGAAACCCAGCTTAAACCGAAGCAGGCCAAATAAATGGTCGGACTCGTCCAGAGTATTGCTAATTCCGCGGAAATCATAAGTATGTGCGCCCAAGGCATAGGCATCCTGAATCATTCGCCACTGCAGAGCATGGTTCGGGGCCTTCTCCCGTTTTTCGTTACTACTGGCCCCATACAAATACCAGGTCTGACCGTTGACATAAACGGCCAGAGTCGCCGCGAGAACCTCCTCGTCGTCCTCAGCCAGATACAGCCTAATGCGATTAGGGTCTTCTGCTGACAAGGCCCGGTACATTTCCTCGAAGTAGGAAAATCCGCGCACTTTAAAGCGGTCGCGCGCTGAGGTAAGCTCCAATATCTTGTAAAAAGCCGGTAGATCCTGTTCTGTACCAACCCGTACCTTTACACCTAGCCGGTCTGCCTTTTTAACATTGCGCTGCCAGTTTGTATGAAAGCCTTTGAATATTTCCTCCAGCGTACGTCCTTTTAACGGCAAGCGAAAAACATACTGCGGCTGAACCGCAGTAAAGCCGCCATTCCCAGCGGTGTACCGCCATCCCATCGCCAACAGCTGTTGTTTGATCTTTTCAGTCTCGGAGTATTCGATATCCGGTGGCAAATCCCGCAGCTGCTTGCCGTGCAAATCCTGGTCACGTACTGTCTTCAGAAAGTCTTTAATCTTGGGCGTACACCATTTTGCCGCAACCACCGGTGGTTCAATCTTGAGGCCAAATGCATGGCGCCGCTTGAGAAACGCAAATAACGGCTTAAACCAAGCGGCTAAATCAGGGTTATCCCATTCGATGAGTGGGCCGCGGGGGATATACGCTAGGTATTGATTCAGATATGGCATTTTACGGTATAACACTAACGCACAACCTACAAGCCTGGTGCCCTCAAACCAACCCAGGAGGTCATGCCTCCATTCTGTTTTTACTTCCGCCCAGGAAGGATATTGCATAAAGTTACCCAGCGGGTGACCGGCAATAAAAGACAAGTAATCCTCACGTTTAATTACATCGACTTTAATCAATAAACACACTCCGATTCACGCATTAACTATGATGTTAGGTACACTACGTTTTAGGATATACCGCCCCGCCCGGAAAAACAAGTCCTTGCGGTCACCGCCTTAAAAATCGGACTTGGACATTATGGCTGGAAAAAAAGCGGGCCATGCGGCCCGCTTACGATTGCAAACTACTATCTTCCTGTTTATTAGAACAAACCGCTGACGGCCCCGGTATTGACATCCACATCGATTCTGCGGTAAGCAGGGTCGGAGGCGGTACCCGGCATTAAGCTGATATCCCCGGCCATCGGGCAGAGGAACTTGGCGCCGCCATAAACTAAAACGTCGCGAATCGGTAAAGTCCAACCTTTCGGCGCACCCTTGATTGTCGGGTCGTGGGTCAGTGAAAGGTGGGTTTTCACCATCATGGTTTGGAAATCCGCAAACAGCGGATCGGCTTCAAACCGTTTCGCTTTCGCTTCTGCAACCGGCGACCAAGCCACACCGTCCGCGCCATAAACCTCCTTGGCAATTAGCTCAACGCGCTGACGCAGCGGCAATTCCAGCGGATAGAGCGGTTTGTAGT
>DATAMA010000182.1:0-6162 GCA_036260765.1 Desulfobacteria bacterium
TTACTTTGACCAATCTGGCGGGAATGTTAAAGATAAACCGTGGGGATGTGCTGCAAAAGGTTGAGCAGTTATTGACGACAGTTAAGGACCAGGAAAGAGAAATCCAGCAGTTGCAGCAAAAGTTGGCGCACACGGAAGTAGCTGAGTTGTTAAAGAATGTACAGGAGGTTGCCGGGGTCAAAGTACTTACGGCGCAGGTACAGGCGCCTGACATTGATGCCTTGCGCAAGATGACCGATTTATTACGGGATAAATTAGGCTCCGGGGTGATTATTCTCGGCGCCCCTGTCGAGGATAAAGTACAGTTTGTCGCTGCCGTAAGCAAGGAATTAACCGGCAAGCTTCATGCCGGCAAGCTCGTTAAGGAAGTAGCCAAGGTAGCCGGAGGCGGCGGTGGAGGCCGCCCCGATATGGCCCAAGCCGGCGGTAGGGACGTAGCTAAACTGGGGGCTGCTTTGCAGCGCGGCCTGGAAATGGTGAATTTTTCTTTAAGTTAAAGGGAAAACTAAGCTTTATGGAGAATAGTCTTATTAAAATTGACTATTTGGTTAGGCGGTGATACGTCTTGCGCAAAGATGACTTGGAACAAACAATGAAATTTACTGTCAAACAGGATAACCCCCCTGCCAAGGAAATCCTGCTCCAGGTTTATGCGGCGTTGAAAGAAAAAGGTTATGACCCGATTAATCAATTGGTGGGCTATTTGCTCTCAGGCGATCCGGTTTATATCACGAGTCATAACAATGCCCGGACGTTAATCCGCAAACTCGAACGCTATGAGTTACTCGAGGAACTGGTAAAGAATTATCTCAATAACTTATAGGTAAAATCAAGCACTCGTGCGACAGTATTGGGCGGACAACTACCCTGAGTTTACAAGGGTGATTGCCGCCCTTTTCTGTTGCTAACGGGATAAGGTGGGATATCAGTGCTCCGTTTAGGTCAAACCGGACTGAAAGTCAGTCCGCTCTGTTTTGGCACGCTTGCCCTAAGCCCATTGCAGGGTTATAACGATGTTGAGCGCGGGGCTGCTGTGCTGCGCTATGCCTTTGAAAAAGGGGTAAACTTTTTAGATACGGCCGAGATCTATGATAACTATCCGGTAATTCGCCGGGCTTTAAGTAGTTTTGCCGGTGATATCGTGGTTGCCAGCAAATCCTATGCCTATACGCGTGAACAGATGGTACAGAGTATCGAAAAAGCGCGTCGGGAACTTGACCGGGATACAATTGAGATCTTTATGTTGCACGAGCAAGAGAGTATGTATACCCTAAATGGTCACAGGGAAGCATTAAATTACCTGTGTGAGGCGAAAGAACGCGGTTTGGTTCGGGCTATTGGCATCTCGACACATGCGATTGCCGGAGTACGTGCCGCTGCATCACTACCGGAAATTGATGTTATTCATCCGATCGTAAACAGGCAGGGTTTAGGTATTATCGACGGCGATTTGGCGGGAATGCTCGGTGCCCTGGAGTTTGCCGCCCAGATGGGAAAGGGAATCTATGCGATGAAGGCCCTTGGCGGCGGGCATCTGGCCCAAAGCCCCGTTGACGCCCTCAAGTTCGTGGCGAATATTCCGGCAGTTGCTTCGGTTGCGGTTGGGATGTGTGGCGAAGTAGAAGTTGACATCAACTGGGCTGTGCTTACCGGCACGGATGTCCCTGCCGATTTATTGGCCAGTTCATTGGCGCAACGGCGTCGCTTGTATATTGCCGATTGGTGCGAAGGATGTGGTAAATGCGTGGCTAGATGTCCGCAAAGCGCACTTTACCTGAAAGAAGAGCAGGCCCACGTAGATGCGGCAAAATGTGTACTCTGCGGCTATTGTGGCGGGGTTTGTCCGCAGTTTTGCATAAAAATTATCAAAGAGGTGATCTAGGTGCGCAGCATGGGGCTGGACCTTGGCGACAAGACAATCGGCGTAGCCGTCAGTGACTTGATGGGTTGGACAGCTCAGGGTGTCACGACAATTAGACGCTCGAAATTGGAACTTGATCAGTTACGGAAGCTAATAGCGGACTATCAAGTAGAGGAAATTGTGCTTGGGCTGCCGCGAAACATGGATGGTTCGTTTGGCCCCAGGGCAGAAGGGGCCTTGCAATACGCCCAGATGCTGGAGCAGGAACTGGGGTTGCCGGTGAAAACATGGGATGAACGCTTGACTACGGTCGCTGCGCAAAAAACTTTGTTGGAAGCCGATGTTTCCAGGGCAAAACGGAAAAAGGTCATTGATAAAATGGCTGCGGTCTGGATTCTACAGGGGTACCTGGATCATAAACAACGTCGTCCGGCAGAGCCAGAAGAATGATCATTTGTCTTTAGTCAGGTCAAAGGTATAATAATGGCTGTGCTGTGTAATAATAGATAGTGTTTGCTAATTTATTGCGTTAATTGACATTAGTTTACTCCAGAGGTAAAATACACTTATCTGTTTTTGGAGAGGTGAAAAATTTGAGCGACGAGCAAAAGCATGACTGTGACTGTGGTTGTGAACACGACGATGAGTGTGAAGAGACCGTTGTATTGACCGATGAGAACGGGAAAGAACACGAATTTGTAGTTCTGGACACCTTAGAAATCGACAGTAACACTTACATGGTTCTAATGCCAGTAGAAGATGAGGCTGAAGCCGACGAGGCAATTATCCTCAAACTCGAAAAGGACGAAGCCGGCAACGAAATTCTGGTTGACATCGAAGATGATGAAGAATGGGAAAAAGTTGCGGACGTTTGGCAAAACTTTGACGATGAAGCTGAATAAACCATTACCTGGCGTGTGCTTCTAAGGCGCACGCTTTGTTTATCCTATCGGTGCGCAAGAATTTTGAAGGCGCACTTTTTTTGTCTTGTCTATTACGGTATTTTTTTTGCTGCGGTCAGGGGGAAGGGGTATACCTAAGCGGGACAAATGGCAACCTAAACACAGGGACATATGTGGTGTTTCTCAACTGGGTTTGGGGGGCAAAAACGTTGAACAAGCAAAAACAGCAGGGACTTTTACTCATTCCTTTACTTATTTGGGGGTTGGCATTGGGCGGTTGTAATCATGAAACAAGGAATCAGGCCCAACAGGTTCAACCAAATCCGGATAAGACCGCTCAAATTACGGTAAATGGCATTAACGTTACCGATTCCACTCGCCGTGAAGCTGAATCTCAACTCCTGCCGATCGCTAACAATATGTTAAACAAACAGGTTAAGTTTACCTACCAGGCCAAGCAGTTTAGTGCCTCGTTACGCGACTTGGGAGCAAGTACGAATTTGGCAAATGTTCTAAACAGTGTATACGGCAACAGGGACACAGCTGCCAAACCAGAAACATCACGCAACCTTAGGTTGGCCCTCGACATTGATGAGAGTCGGGCGCGGACCAAGGTAGCCGCGTTGGCGACCGGATTGCAGAAACCGGCGCGTGATGCATCATTCCAATTTAGCAAGGACAAGGGTCTGCAAATTATCCCGCATGTAAGCGGCACCAAGGTAGACGAGCAGAAAGCTGTCGCCGAACTAAACAGGCAATTAACCGCAGACCATATTCAGATACCGCTTGCAGTTAAAGAAACAAGCCCCCAAATTACCACGGATGAACTTGAGGTCCAGCGTTTTGACAGCCTAATCAGTAGTTTTACCACATCTTTTAATCCCACCGATGTTAATCGGACTGTCAATCTGAAAAAGGCGGCGGGCACGCTGAATATGAGCCTGATAAAACCGGGGGCAGAATTCTCATTTAACACCACGGTTGGGCCGCGCACGGCGGCAAACGGCTATAAAGAAGCGCCGGTTATCAAAGAAAATGAGTTAACGCCGGATATTGGCGGCGGAATTTGTCAGGTTTCATCTACTCTATATAATGTTGCCTTGTTGGCAGACCTGCCGATTTTGGAGCGCCACCCCCATGAATTTGCCATTCCCTATGTTTCTCCCGGTCGGGATGCCACTGTCGCGGACAAGGGGGCAGATTTTCGGTTTAAGAACAATACGCCCGGGTTTCTGTTGCTTAAAACAGAGGTTTCCGGCTATACATTGAATATGTCCCTGTACGGTAAAAAGAGCAATGAACAAGTGGTAATTAAAACTTCCGTCGAGAACGTTGTTCCGTTTCTCCAGGAGAAACGCATCGATTCGTCGTTAAATCCGGGCCAGACTAAACTTTATCAAAAAGGGGCAAACGGGCAGACCGTAACCGCATATCGGATTGTGAAAGTCAACGGCCGGGAAGTTAGACAGGAAAAACTAAGTAAAGACGTCTATAAACCGGCAAATAATATCGTTAGAGTCGGCCCGCATCATCGTGGCGGCGCCATTGATTAAAGGAGGATAAGCCGGCTTGGTTGATTTGTTGTGTGGATTATGTGAGAATAGTATAATAGACAAACATAAGTTCAAAATATGACAATCAGGGCAGATAAAGCCGATAATGGCTAGGCCAGAGAGGATAACAACGTGGGTGAACTCAACCGGACAATTGCTTCCAAACCGGCTGCATTAAGAAAGGCGCTTATTGTAACCGGTTTATTGGCTATGGCACTAATCTTTCTTGTCGGGGCTGCTTTCGTATACATAGCATATAACCTGACACCGGTTTCGACTGACAAACAAGCGGCAAAAGTTTGGATTGATATTCCCAAAGGAGCTTCAACCGCACAGATCGGCCAGAAATTAGCCCAAGCACATCTGATCAGGAACCAACAAGTTTTTACCCTCTATGTCAGGTATTATCAACTTGGGGGCAAGCTGCAGAGCGGCAGCTACTCGCTGAGTCCTGCTGAAAACCTAAGTGCTATAGTAAGTGACATTTATCGAGGCCCGTTAACGGTACGGGTAACAATCCCGGAAGGCTATTCCACTGAGCAGATAGCCGATCTTTTAGTACGCGAGAAACTGGTAGATAAGGACAAATTTTTTGCCGCAGTGCGATCTGGTTCTTTCGGTTACGACTTTCTAAACGGGTTACCGGCAACTAATTCCCGGTTGGAAGGTTATTTGTTCCCCGCAACCTATAAAATTACCCCAGGTATCAGTGAAACAGAGATTATCAAGCTAATGCTCGCCCGGTTTGCCCAGGAATATACGCCTCAGGTTAGGCAAGCCATTGCCGCCAAGAGTTGGACAGTAGAAAAATGGGTGACGCTTGCTTCCATTGTAGAAAAAGAAGCGCAGCAACGGGAGGACCGGCCGATTGTCGCGGGGATTTTTGTCAAACGCTTGCGACAGGGCATGCCGCTTCAGTCGGATGCGACGATTCAATATATTTTCGGATTTTCTAAAGCGAAACTGTATGTAAAAGATTTGCAGGTTAAGTCTCCATACAATTCGTATCTTAATAAAGGCTTACCGCCGGGGCCGATCGCAAATCCAGGCAGGAGTTCGCTCCTTGCCGCCGCTTTCCCGGCGCAGTCGGATTATCTTTACTTTGTTACCAAGCCGGATGGCTCAGAAGCTTATGCCAAGACGTTTCCGGAGCATCAGCAAAACGTCGCCAAATATTTGGGCCCAGCCCACTAAAAGGGAAGAACCTTCACACCATTTAGGGCGTGAAGGTTCCGACGCTTGTGCTGCTTGCCACTCAGCACAATACCATGATAAACCAAGTGAGGCAGTTCGTGCAAGTGGAGGTAATCCGGACCGTTTCTGGTAACGCTGAACAGGCGAAATTTAGGGAAATATGGTGTTAAAGTGTTTTATTCGTTTGAACTTGAGCAATTCCTAGAACAGGCAGTGCCCGAGCGGGATGACCTAATGCGGGAAATGGAGACACAGGCTTTACAGGAAACTATTCCGGTGGTCACGCCGGCGGTCGGTAACTTTCTGGCCTTACTGGTTCAGATGTCCCAACCGCGCAACTTGTTGGAAATTGGCACGGCGATTGGTTATTCGACCCTTTGGCTAGCCCGGGCGGCGGCTGGGTACGGCGGCAAAATTGTAACGATAGATTTGAACCAGGATCGGCTGCACCGGGCCGAAGCCTACTTTACCCGGGCAGGCTTTGCCGGGCAAATTGAGGCTATCGGCGGCGATGCGAGAAAGATCTTGCCAAACTTGACGGATACCTTTGACTTTGTATTTCTGGATGCGGCCAAGGGAGAATACTCGTGGAAAATTGGGGGTTACGGGTTAAGCGCTGGACGAATTCCCGCATCTTTGCGACCATTCGGTT
>DATAMA010000189.1:0-1881 GCA_036260765.1 Desulfobacteria bacterium
GTCGGTAATGATGATCTGCCCTTACTCGGCGAGACTTCTACGCATTTGCTTGCTGCCGGCGGAAAACGGCTGCGGCCGGCATTTGTTTTGCTGGTTGGCAAATTGTTTCAGGCTGAGTCTAAAAAGGTAATCCCTTTGGCAATGGCACTTGAATTGATCCACATGGCCTCGCTGGTCCATGACGACGTTGTTGACGCGGCCATGACCAGGCGCGGCAGGCTTACGGTCAAGGCTAATTGGGGTAACCGCATCTCGATTCACACCGGTGACCACCTATTTGCCCAGTCGCTGATCTTAATTGCCGGGATAAACAACCCGGAAATCAGCCGGGTTTTGGCTGAGGTCAGCATTCAGATGTCGATGGGGGAAATTCAGCAAATCAGCTCTGCTTTCAATGTTAACCAAAATTTACGGGACTACTTTTACCGCATTAAGCGGAAAACAGCGATGCTGATATCCGCCAGCTGCGAACTTTCCGCGATTGCCTGCGGCGCGTCCCGCCGCCAGATTTGGGCTTTGGGCGCGTATGGCCATGCTTTAGGGATGGCGTTTCAAATTGTTGATGATATCCTTGACGTTACGGCGAAACAAAGTGAATTGGGCAAACCGATTGGCGGGGATTTGCGTCAGGGAATAATCACCTTACCGATGCTTTGCGCCCTCCGGACAGCTAAGGAGAAGGAGCGGCTAAAACAACTGCTCGCCACGCAACGAAAGAGTGAAGCAGAAGTCCTCGAGGCGATCAAGATTATTGTTGAGTCTCCCGCAATTCAAGCTTCTTTCGACATCGCGGAACGCTATAAAACCAAAGCAAAGGCACATTTGGCGGTGTTGCCGAATGTACCGGTGAAGAAAGCTTTGGAACAACTGGCTGATTTTATCGTTGTGCGTAAATTCTAGGTTAAAGAGCGTGTTTTTTTTGCAGCCTATGTGAAAAATAATACTTGGATGCCTTTTGGCAAGCAGCCCATGAGGGGGTCTGCCACCTAATGAGTGAGCAGGAAAAATTAGTTCGTGTCCCGCCGATTTGGCGCGGTTTGGCGTCGATGCGGTTAGGACTAATGTTAATGTTTTTACTGGCGGTTGCCGCAACGATCGGTGTACTTACCCCGCAGGGGGTTTTAAGCCAGAATACTGTATTGGCCCAGATTGCTAATGCCTTAGGCCTAAATCAGGTTTTTTCTACGTGGTGGTTTAGGGCCTTGGCTTATTTGCTCGGGGCTAATGTGTTGGCCTGCTTTTTGAACCGATTCAACGCCGCGATAAACGTTGCACGTTCGCCGCAAGTATCGGTGGCGGCGATGGAACGCCTGCAATATTATCGCACGTTTACGGATAAAGCTTCTCCTGACCAGGTAATTGACCGGGTGATTCAGGTATTTCAGGCTAATCGTTACCGGGTGTTACAGGGACAAGATGAAGAACAGAATCTCCTCTATGCCGATAAACAAAGGCTCGCAGTGCTTGGCCCGGTAATCGCCCATCTTGGCTTAATGCTGTTATTGGCCGGGCTGGTCTGGAGCAGTCTGAGCGGCTTTGATGGGCAGATTACGGTTGCCTCCGGCCAAACCTTTAAGCTTTCGGAAATTAATCTTACCCGGGGAACCGTTGACCAGGATCAGGACTTGAAATTGCAGAGCGCCGAACGGTTGATTTCTAACGCTAATCTCTGGGATGCGCGCTCATCGCTCTCGATCATGGACAATGGCAAAGTAGTCAAGACCGGAAATTTGGGATATAACGCCCCGCTCAATTATAATGGCTATAGTGTCCACCAGGTCGCCTTTATCGACGGTGTGGTTATCGATGTCCAAGATGGCAATATCGTTTCACCCTATCTCGTGAGAAATGTCAACAATCAGGAGGCTGTCCGGTTAGCCG
>DATAMA010000212.1:0-3590 GCA_036260765.1 Desulfobacteria bacterium
AATGCTGCCGACTCCCTTGCTCATAAGCATTATGGCGGCGCGTGAAGGGGTGCCATTTCCTACGGCAATTGAGGTTGCTGTAATCGAATTTACCTTTGAAGCGCTGCGTGAGGCGGGTGTGCGTTTGCCTAAGCCGGTTGGGCAGGCGGTAAGTATTGTCGGCGCGTTGGTAATCGGCCAAGCTGCGGTTGAAGCAGGGTTTATTTCTCCGGCTACGGTCATCGTTGTGGCGGTAACCGCAATATCATCCTTTTGTGTGCCTAACTATGGCTTCGCTTTTGCCGTGCGAATTTTGCGGTTTACAATGATTTTACTGGCTGCAATCCTGGGATTCTACGGTATTGTGCTCGCGTTGCTGCTGATGCAGCTTCACCTGGTGTCCCTGCGTTCGTTTGGTGTGCCGTATTTTGCGCCGCTGGCACCGTTCAACTTAAGAGACTTTAAAGATGTGTTTATACGTGCACCATGGTGGAACATGCAGAATCGACCCCGTAGCTTTTGGAGTGCAAACCGGGATAGGCAAAAACCTGACTTAAAGCCGAAAACCCCAGATAAGGACAGGTGAGTTGGTGCGCATGAAAGTAAGAAACCTGACATTTGCCGGTATCATCGTGCTGCTGTTTATGTCGATAACTTTAATCAGCGGTTGTTGGGACAGCACTGAGCCGGATAATTTAGCAACTGTACTTGGTATCGGTATGGACCAGGGTAACGAAGGCGAAATTCAGTTGACCCTCCAGATTATCAGCCCCGCTTCTTCAAAGGGAGGCGATCAGGAACCACAGCCGGGGCAACAGCCCGTTATCGTTTTATCTGCCGAAGGAAAGAGTCTTGAGGACGCTATCAAGAAGCTGCAAAAGGATTTTCCCCGTCGCCTATACTTTGCGCACGCTAAAATAATCGTTTTTGGTAGAAAGCTTGCCGCATTCGGGATTGACACCGAGTTGGATGATCTTTATCGGGGAAGGGAATTTCGCGGCTTGGACTGGATTATTGTCGCGGATAACACAGCAAGGGAAGTATTGCAGACGAAGGTGGATACGGAAAAGTTACCCGCAAAGGGCATAGACGATATGATGACTGAATTTAAAAAGGTCGCAGTTTCTTACCCGATTAATGTGAATGAGTTTCTGCTTCGGTCAAAAAATCCTGCCCGGGCAAGTTTTGCGCCTTTGGTGCGGTTAGAGGCCAGGGAAAGCGGACAACAGCTTGGGGGGGATCAGGCAAAAAGCAACGAAGACAAAAGCGTCAACCAGAAGAAACTAACGTTTGGTAAAACGGCGGTGTTCAGAAACTATCACCTAGTTGGAACCATAACAACTGAGGAGACGAGTGGCCTTTTATTGCTGCTAAACCAGCTAACAGGGGAAGTGGTTCAGGTCCCTGTACGCTTTGCGGGTGGGTCCGAAGGTGAAATCAGCCTCAGAATCGTAAAAGGGCGAACACGTATCTCGCCGGTAAGTTCTGATGAGCAAATCAAGTTTGAAATCTCCGGTTATGCTGAGGCGGAGATAACCGGCAGTCCACCGGTTGGGTTAGATCTGACCGACCCGGCGGAGTTGCAGAAAATTGCCGCACAAGTTGAGCAAATACTTACGCAACGTGTGGAAGCCACACTTACCCGGGCCCAACAGAACCTTGATACTGACTTTGTCGGTTTCGCCGATACGCTTAATCGCTCCAATCCCACACAATGGCAGGAGCTTAAACCGGACTGGGACAAGAAATTCCCGGATGTCCCTTATTCGATTAACCTCTCGATTCGAATTAGTAATATCGGCAAGGTACAACAACCGACGACTGAACTTGAACGGGGGGATTAATAGTTAATGGAGTTTTTTTTCGTGTTCGGGTTAGCGGCGCTTGGTATTGAAGGCTATCCGCTGGTAAAAAAGCGGCAATGGGCGGAATTTGCCGCGGTGTGTATCCTAGTTGGTTCAGGTTTTGTGATTGGTTTGGGGAAACAGTTTGGCTTGTTCCCTACCCCAATGGAAATACTAAATGATTTAGTGCATCCGGTCGGTAAAGCCCTGTTTAGGTAGAGGAAAGGAGTGCCCATGCAGCAGAATGAGGCAATAAATACCAAACAGTTTATTTGGTTATTGTTTACTGTTTTGACCTCTATCAGCTTTATGCAGTTACCTGCAATTATAATTTTTAACGCCGGCCGGGAGGCCTGGTTAGCGGTAATGTTAGCCTGGTTACTGGATGTGCTGTTAGCCGTTGTTTATGCCTACATGGGAATCCGCTTCCCGGGGGAAAACTTTGTCCAATATGCGAAAACGATTTTTGGCAGGTACGTCGGCTCGCTGATCGGTCTGATGTTCATCGCGTTATTCGGGGTAACTTGTGTGGTCTTGGAGCGTGGGGTTGCCCAATTGATTAATATCGTATTTTTACCGAAAACACCACTTGGGATCATTTTGATAAGTGGGTTTGTCGTGATTGCCGTCGCGGCGAAAAAGGGGATCGAAGTTATCGGCAGAACGGTTGAGCTGCTTGGACCAATTTACCTCGCAAGTATAATTTTGCTAGCTATATTGTTAGTTCCTGATGTGAGGCTGGAACGGCTGACACCGCAATTTAGTACAGGCTATACTGATTTTCTGCCTGCGGCAGTAATTATGCTCTCGTTCATCGGCATCTGTATCATGATGGGGATGCTGCAACCAATTTGTAACAGGCCTGAGAACGCTTTTTTGTCGAAATTTGCCGCTGTTACCCTCGGTGTCGGTGTGGTGCAAACGATAATTTTTCTCAGTATAACAATCTTTGGGGATAAATTAGCGGCGAATATGTATGCCCCGTCACTGCAGCTGACGCGTATTGTACATATTGGTAAGTTTATCGAGCGGGTAGAAGTAGTCTGGATGGTGATTACAATTAGCGCCGGAATAATGTCAAGTGCCATTTTACTTTGGGCGGTAAGTGTGGGAATTTCCCAAGTGTTTGGCCTGTTGAGCGACCGACCGCTTGTCTATCCGCTCGCCTTCCTTACACTTGTTCTATGCTTTTTCTCGTTTGACAGTAACGTTATGCAGTCACAATTTACCCATTATACACTCCCGGTGCTTGGTATCTTCGTGGAATCATTCCTGGAGATGCTGTTGTTTTTTGCCGCCTTGATCACCGGCAAACGGGGTAGATTTAGACAGAATAACAATTAACCATGTTGGGCTACGGCTTGCTTTTTTGATGTACATCCATGGCATTGGCAGTACGGTTTCGATACTTAATAAACAAATGTTTTTGACCGAGGTAGAAGATCAGGCAGCCGGCTAGGAACATGGTTATGCCCATTGCCAGGCTAAGGATAGTATTAAAAAGTCCTGTCATGTCTTCCTTGCTCCTTATGTTTGTGCATCTGGTGTCAGGCACCTGGTGCACATGTTTCATCCGGTAGCTGTTGCATCTAGTGTGCATCCAGTTTCAGGCACCTCGTGCACATAATGATAATAGGTCAACTGGGTATGTCAGTCTGATATTAGTCTGTTTGTTTTTATCGTTTAATAACCGGGCTTCATGATCTGACTGTAGCGTTTTCCGTCTGGCTACGGATATTTTGGTATTGCGCTTTGTGCATTGTGTTC
>DATAMA010000226.1:0-4572 GCA_036260765.1 Desulfobacteria bacterium
CCAGGTGCAATTCAAACTACTGCGGAAGCCTACTACTTCCCCAAAGGCCCATGAGGTCGCCAATGAAACGACAATAGCGGCGATCAAGGCTGCGCCCGTAACCCCCATCGCAAATAGGACCTTGCCGCCAATCGTGCCCAGAAATGGGGTTAACGCACTGGCTATCTGCTGAATATTTTCCAGTGAAGTATTGGGATGAGTTCGTCCAATCGTTGTAGCAGTAACAATCAATACTGCCGCCATAATTACTTGAGTAACAACTGAACCAATAATCGTATCCAAGCGGCTGATTTTTATGGCCTTCGCCGACAAGCCTTTATCTACAACAGCACCTTGTTGGTAGAAAACCATCCAGGGCATAATTACCGCGCCGACGTTTGCCGCTATTAACACCCAATAGGACTTTTCCCCTAACGGTTGATTACCCAAAAGAGCATGCATGATCGCCGGTGCACTTGGGCGCGCCATAAACATTGCCGGTAAAAAGGCCAGTTCAAATAAACCGACAAAAATCGCGATCCGCTCGACCCGCGAATATTTTCCCCATGAAGTAATGAAAATTAGACTTGCCGCTGCAAGCGGCACACTTACCCATCGCGGTACCCCGAATAGCAAACCTACTCCAGCGATTCCGGAAAATTCAGTAACCAAAGCGCCAATCGCCGAAACAAACAGTGTTAGGACGGAAAACCAGGCCCATTTGGAACCAAATTGCTCTTTAATTAATTCGCCATGACCCCGCCCCGATGTAATTCCGATCCGCGTGGTTAATTCTTGGACAAAATACAGGATTGGAATTAATGCTAATTGGAGGAGTAGAAGGCTATAGCCCCACTGCGCCCCGGACTGCGCTGCCGTGATAATCGAACCAGCATCTGTATCGGCCAGCATAACGGTGATGCCCGGTCCAAGCGTTGCCAAGAGTGTAAGTATCCGTTTTTGCCTTGATGAATTTGTCATAACATTATTATTGACAATTGCTTCGCGGCCTATTGACATATCTTGCGCTCCGTTAATTAATAATAATTCTCAATATCACTTATATTTTTATAATAACCTACTTATCCGATATGTGCAAGATAGAAAAAGTAATTCTAACGTGTACAATTAGACGCGGCATCCCCTGTTTACTCTCAGAAATTAATCGGGAGTGTCGTTAACTGTTTATATTAAAGCAGTTAGCAACACTCCCTCATATTAAGGCTGATTACTTCCAGCTGTTTGATTTAACGGTAGTTTAACCACATTTAGAATAGCCACAGGTGACACACACTACACAACCACCTTCGTGGTTAATGGCCGAACCGCATTCTGGGCATGTCGCCATGCCGTCTCCTTTTTGCCTGGGTTGCGCGACCGGCTGGAGCTCTTTCTCCGCAAAAGTTGCGGCAAGTTCACGTGAACTCTGAACGGAATCAGTCTTGTAGTACGTTTCGATTACCTTAGCAATTGCATCCGGACAGGAGGTAACATTTACCCCTTCCCGACGAATACACGCCGGACAGCGAATCCCTTTTAATTGCGCAATTATCGAATCAGTTGACAGACCGGCACGTAGGGCAATTGAGACTAATCTGGCAGTTGCCTCAGACTGGGAGGAACATCCTCCGGCCTTACCTGTATTGGTAAATACTTCGCAGATACCCAATTCATCGGAATTAACATTGACAAACAGGTTGCCGCAACCTATTTTCACTTTTTGAGTAATCCCTGTTGTAGTTTCGGGGCGTGGGCGGGGGACAATCTTAGTTTGACCTACACCGGTTGCACTTTGATTTGTATTATCCTGTGTTGTCCCGGTCCCGGTTGAGAGAACCTGGGTCTCCCTGCTGCCATCCCGATAAACCGTCAGACCTTTACAACCGAGTTTGTAAGCTAAGCGATAGGCCTCGGCAATATCATCCTCCGTCGCAGAATTAGGGAAGTTAATTGTTTTCGAAACTGCATTATCTGTATATTCCTGAAAGGCAGCTTGGGTTTTGATATGCCACTCCGGAGCAATTTCATGTGCCGTGACAAACACTTCTTTTGCCCACTCCGGTACACCGGCGACGCCGTGCAGATTTCCTGTTTTAGCAACGTCACGCATCAGCTTCTCAGAATAAAACCCTTCTGCCTTTGCGACTTGTTCAAACAGAGGATTTACCTCTACCAACTCGGTGCCATCCATAACAGTTTTGGTATAAGCAATTGCGAATAGTGGTTCAACGCCACTCGAAGCGGAACAAATCATTGAAATTGTCCCGGTTGGAGCAATCGTGGTAATAGTCGCGTTGCGCAATTCCATAACTCCGTCGTAAATGCTACCTGCGAAATTGGGGAATACGCCGCGCTCTTTTGCCAACCGTTTAGACTCAGTCCTCGCAGCATTACGAATAAAATTCATTAATTTTCCTGCAAGCTGCACTGCTTCATCGGAGCAATATGGTATCCGTAACTGAATTAGCAAGTCAGCGAAGCCCATTATCCCAAGCCCTATCTTACGGTTGCCTTTAACCATCTGTTCAATGACTTCCAATGGGTACTGATTAGCGTCAATAACATTATCAAGGAACCGGGAAGCGATGCGGGTGATCCGATCCAGGCGTTCCCAATCAACCTTTGGACCTTCGGCATCAGTTATAAACATATTTTTCAAATTGATCGAACCTAAATTACATGCCTCATTTGGCAACAACGGTTGTTCACCGCATGGATTAGTTGCCTCAATTTCACCGACTGCCGGTGTCGGATTGTCTTTATTCAACCGATCGAGAAAGACAATTCCCGGCTCACCATTTTTCCAGGCATGGCTGACAATCTTGTTGAAAACTTCCCGTGCTTTAAGCTGTCCGTTGACCTTATTGGTATGAGGGTCAATCAAGTCATACGGAAGATCATTCTCGACAGCCTTCATGAATTTCTCTGTAATTCCCACGGAAATATTAAAATTGGTGATTTCGTTATTATCTACTTTACAACTAATAAATTCTAAAATATCGGGGTGGTCAACCCTGAGAATACCCATATTGGCTCCACGACGGGTCCCACCCTGTTTTACTGCCTCAGTAGCCGCATTGAACACCTTCATAAACGACACCGGACCGGATGCTACCCCACCGGTGGAACGAACTGCCGAATTTTTCGGGCGCAACCGTGAAAAGCTAAACCCTGTGCCTCCACCCGATTTATGAATAATCGCAGCATTTTTGATTGCATCAAAAATCTTATCCATACTGTCTTCAATGGGCAACACGAAACACGCACTGAGCTGCCCTAATTCACGTCCAGCATTCATTAATGTTGGAGAATTCGGCATAAAATCTAAGTCAACCATAAGCTTGTAAAAGTCTTTTGTGAGTTTGTCCACTTCGGCCTTAGATTTACCATATAGTTGTTCTTCAACTTGAGCTACGGCTCGGGCCACACGGTAAAACATATCCTCCGGAGTTTCACAAACCTTACCGTTCTCTTGTCTCAGATAGCGCCTTTCCAATACTTTTAAAGCATTCGGGGTTAACTTTGACTTGGGCCATTTAGCGGGAATTTTATACTCATCCATTAATCTCTTAAACCTCCGGAAACTCTATCAACATTTACGTTGTAGTAATTCATTTAGTTCTTGAACAAACCGATCAATATCTTTGAACTGGCGATAAACGGACGCGAAGCGAATATAAGCTACTTCATCAATTTGAGCAAGTTTATCCATGATCAGTTCGCCAATTTCCTGGGTCGATACTTCCCGCTCCACCGTGCTGCGAAGTTTTTTCTCAATCTCGTTGGTTATACTTTCCAATAGTTGGACGGATATTGGGCGTTTTTCACAAGATTTTAACATTCCATTGATTATTTTATTTCTGTTAAAAGGTTCTCGTCGACCGTCCTTTTTTACGACAATTAACGGGATATCATCGTATTTTTCGTAAGTAGTAAACCGTCGGCTACATTGATCACATTCCCGCCGACGACGGATAGCAGACCCTTCCTCTACCTGGCGGGAATCCAGTACTTTGGTCTCCAAATGTCCACAAAATGGACAGCGCATAATCACCCTCCCTAAATCTAGTGCCCAAACCATTTTAATCCACTACATTTAGTGGTGTCAAGCAGTTTTTCTCGATCTCTCCTTTTTAGCTAAGATATCAATCCCGGTCGATCGATAAGCACTACTAAGTGACTTTTTTACCTCAGGTAGTGAAAATAGTGTCCAAATGTATGTAGTTATTCTCCGAAATTTAATTGACATCCAATTATATCATAAGACGCAGTCGGACTTAGTAGATATATGTCACAAAAACATACTTTTTTACTTTCTTTCCGTCTGGACCGCAAAACAAACAAAAAGACCTGATTCAATTAAATGAATCAGGCCTTTACCTGGCAATGACCTATTTTTTCCTGCCGTGATTAGGACGTGCATGTCCAGTCCTGAACACTACAGGACTAGGACCTGGCTGCCTAGACCTTCTTTTTGGTTTGCCAGGTCCGTCGCCAGAATCGTTTATACTATCGGTGGACCGCAGAGTCCTTTAACTTAACCTAAACAAAAAGACCTGACTCATTACTGAATCAGGTCTTTTACCTGGCAAT
>DATAMA010000227.1:0-5144 GCA_036260765.1 Desulfobacteria bacterium
CTCGCTGTTCACCGGCCTTGGTAGCCCGTTCAATAATTGCCTGGGCTTCCTGTTTGGCCGCTTTCAGCGCTGCCTGGTATTCAGTTTTAATGGCCTCAGCTTCCGCGCGCATCTGCTCCGCGTTTTTGATATTGTCTTCGATATATTGACTACGCTTCTCCATTACCTGTAAGAGAGGACGATAGGCAAATTTCCGCAGCACAACCAAAAGGATTAAAAACGACAGTATCTGTGCAGGTAAGGTAGCGTCAAAATTTAGGATGTTCACGAGGATTCCCCCCTCTCGAATGGTTACAAAGCAAGGCGCCAAGCGGGGGAAATCCCCCACTTGCGCCTACCCTGTTCCGTAGTTACTACTTCTGAAAAGCGATGATCAAAGCGAGTACCCATGTCATCATAGGCAGAGCCTCGATCAGGCCAATACCAATAAACATAATACCTTGTAGCGAACTCTTGGTTTCTGGTTGACGGGATACCCCTTCTACCGTTCTGCTGATAACGTTGCCGTTACCGAGAGAAGCGCCAAGAGCTGCCAGGCCGGCAGCGATACCGGCGCCGAGAGCAGCGAAAGTCATAATATGTGTTCCTCCTTTCTTAGTGCACTAAGGATTGGCATTAATCATTTAAAAACTCCCACCGGAGGCGGGAAAACTTAATGTTCTTCGTTTGAAGCGACTGATTGCGCTACATAGGCAATGGTCAGCACAGTAAAGACAAATGACTGGATTGCGCCGACGAAAATACTAAAACCAAGCCACACCGCGTCCGGCCAAATGCCACCAAGTAACAGGCCTACGGCCGGCATCATCAAAATTACTTTGATCAATACCTCGCCAGCAAAGATGTTGCCAAAAAGACGCATTGCCAAGGTAACCGGTTTGGCGACCAATTCAATCAGATGAATCAATAGAAATGCCGGATTGGGCTCCAAAAAATGTTTAAAATAGTGGCCTTTTTGCACGATGATCCCGTACCCGACAAACAAAATCAAGGTTAGGACAGCCAGTGCGCCGGTGGTGTTAACATCAGCGGTTGGACTCTGCAGTGTTGCACCGTGAAAAATCTCATTAAGTTGTAGAAATTCTACATTTTTGAGGAGGCCAAACGTAAAATTCGGAATCAGGCCAAGCATGTTCGAGAAAAAGATAAAAGAAATCAATGTAACCATGTAAGTCAGGAGGGGCCGGCCCTTTTGGTAGTCCATGCCATCGCTGATTAAATTCTTAACAAAGTCAAAAACCCATTCGAGTACGTTCTGAGCTCCCCTGGGGCGTCCCGAACTAAGCTTACGTGTAGCAAAAAAATTAAATAACAAAATAGCGATAAGCACAATCCAAGTCATAACCAGTGTTTTACCATGAAAGGTCAGTGGCCCTACCTGCCATAAGATTGTTTTTTCGTCCACTTTTTTCTAATTCACCCCTTTCCATGTGACGTGTTTTGCACTATGTAGATAAGTGTAACTATAAGTTGTGGTACGATTAACCCGATCATGAAGCTGATCAAGTTGAAATGGAACCGAATAGCTAATAACGCGCCTGCAGTCGCTGCTACAAAGCGCCAATTGCTACCTCTGCGCATGATTGCGATTGCCTTAGGCAGAACCGGTTCGGAAATAGTTTTCTCTGCACGTCGGTACAGAATTTCAACATTAATGTAACCGATTGTAAGCCCAACAGTTAATCCGGCAATAACCATTGATGCCGGACGGGAAAGCATTACTAGTGCCGCCACTCCCAAGAAGGCGGCATATACCTTACGTCCTAAACGTAGCAATTTATCGTTTTTATTCACGGTTATCCGAGGTTCCTATCGCTCGTAAAATTTGCACAACTGAAATTGCTCCCATAACAAGCCCTAGCAAAACACCAATTATGTCTAACCAAGGATATGTACCAAATTTGGCATCCAAATAACGGCCAACAAAGAAGCCGGCCAACATGGAACCGGCCAAGCTCGACCCAATACTCGTACCTAACACCAAGTACCGCGAGCCCTTTCGGTCAATCAATGTCCTCAGTCCCTTGTTTTTTAATTAGTGCGCAAAGAATATCCCCTATAAATTTCGCTAAAAACGCGAAATTTCCTGCCTATTTTTGATAGTTTTTGAATTTTTCTATTATTCGCTTCAATTTGAGGTAATTTCTAAAGCAGGAATGGATTAGGGGCTGTATTCAGCCTGCCGGCTGAATACAAAATTGCCTTGACGATTCTGCCGGCAGCCTGTCCATCTCCGTATGGATTAACGGCATTCGCCATTTCGTCGTACTCTTGCTTATTCGTCAATAACCTTTTTGTAATCTGGTAAACACGATCGCGATCCGTACCAACCAGTTTCACCGTACCGGCCTCTACCGCTTCCGGACGCTCGGTGGTATCACGCAATACCAATACCGGTTTGCCTAATGATGGTGCCTCTTCCTGAACGCCGCCTGAATCGGTGAGAATGATATATGACTTCGCCATTAAATTGGCAAACGGTTGGTAGTCAAGCGGTTCGATTAAGTGTACCCGTTGCGTTGCGCCTAAAACACTATTTACAACTTCCCTGACTTGCGGATTTTTATGCACCGGGAAAACGATTTCCGTTTCCGGGTGCTCTTCGACCAGTTGTCGTAAAGCCAGATAAATATGGCGCATTGGTTCGCCCAAATTTTCGCGGCGATGGGTGGTAACCAAAATTACTTTGTTTTTCTGGAAATCGAGTTGCCGCAAAACCGGTTCCGCAAAACGATAGTCTTCTCTCACCGTCATCAGTAGAGCATCGATCACGGTATTCCCCGTGACAAAGATCTTGCCTTCATTGACCCCTTCGGCCAAAAGATTATGTTTCGATGTCCGGGTAGGGGCAAAGTGCCAATCAGCAATTGCTCCGGTCAATTTACGATTAAGCTCTTCCGGGAAAGGGGAATACTTATTGTGCGTACGCAGACCGGCTTCTACATGTCCAACCGGTATTTGAGCGTAATATCCGGCTAAGGCGGCCACAAAGGTTGTGGTCGTATCACCATGCACCAAGATCAGGTCCGGTTTGGCCCTTGCAATAACGTCTTGTAAGCCCAACAGGGCCCTGGAAGTAATGTCATACAAGGTTTGTCCCGCCTGCATGATATTAAGGTCGTACTCCGGCCTAATTGCAAACAATTCGAGGACCTGGTCCAGCATTTCCCGATGTTGAGCGGTAACTGCAACAATCGGCTCAATTTCATCAGCCCATTGCCGCAATTCGTTTACGACAGGAGCCATCTTGATTGCTTCCGGACGAGTACCAAATACCGTCATTACCCGCAATTTTGACAAAACGATACCTCTCTTCACGGAAAAGTAAAACATATGTATCTATTCGATATCTTTGCCGAAAAATCTTCTTCAAAACCTCAAAACAATAGCGATTTTCTAAAAAACCGCTATTTAGGCTCTTTTATACTATTTCATGCACACAAATCAGTTATTTGCTCATTCTGATAAGCTGTATTTGTGCTTCAGTCAGCATGTCCAGCGCTAACCGGTCAGGATAATCCCCTTGATAAACAATCCGTTTTATCCCTGAGTTTATCGCAAGTTTAGCGCACTGGACACATGGTTGAGTTGTGGTATACAAAGTAGCTCCCTCGATGGAAACGCCATGCCGGGCCGCCTGAATGATCGCGTTTTGTTCCGCGTGAACCCCCCCGGCACAATTCTGCCCGCTCGCCGGAAGGAACATTTAACCGTTCTCTCAGGCAACCTTGTTCGCCACAGTGAGCCAATCCAGTAGGAGCGCCATTATAACCGGTACTCAAAATCTGCCTGCCAAGAATAATTACCGCGCCTACCTGCCTGCGCAAACAAGTAGAACGTTTGGCAACCACCTGAGTAATCTCTAAAAAATAGTCATCCCAACCGGGCCGTCTTCCGTATGCCATTTTTGCCCTACTTTGTGCCAAATAACCGATCTCCCGCATCCCCAAGGCCGGGAACAATGTAGCCATGTTCGTTAAGGCGTTCGTCAACTGCGGCCGTAAAAATATCGACATCCGGGTGCGCGGCCTTAACCGCCGCAACCCCTTCCGGGGCAGCAATCAGACACATTAGCTTAATGCTTTTTACGCCCCGTTGTTTTAAAAATTCGATCGCCGCGCTCGCCGAACCGCCCGTAGCCAGCATCGGGTCAATGACAATTAAATCTCTTTCTTCAATGTCATTCGGAAGTTTGCAGTAATATTCTACCGGCTTCAGTGTCTCCGGATCACGGTACAGCCCCACGTGGCCGACCCTGGCCGCGGGGATAAGCTTCAGTACGCCGTCAACCATGCCCAGACCGGCTCTTAGAATGGGAACCAGTCCGACTTTTTTGCCGGCGATGACCTTTGTTTTGGCTCTGGCAACAGGTGTTTCTACCTCAGCCTCTTGTAAAGGGAAATCCCGTGTCACTTCATATGCCATTAGCATCGCAACTTCTTCGACAAGCTCTCTGAATTCCTTTGATCCTGTTTCTTTATCCCTGATTAGGGACAATTTATGCTGGATCAAAGGGTGATTAAGCACATGCAAGCTACTCATATTGTGTCTACTCTCCCTGTATCAGGAAACCATAACGGTCCTGTGATAAGTATACCGAAATCTACGTTAAAGAACCTTTGCTAGTCAAGATTGGGGTAAAGGGGAAACTTTTCGCACAATTCATCAACAATGTTTTGCGCTTCCTTCAGCTTAAGCGGATTTGTCGGATTACTAAGCGCCAAGTCAATGGCCTCGGCAATTTTGGCCATGGCCGCGACGTCCATCCCCCGGCTAGTAACCGCGGGAGTCCCTATCCGAATGCCGCTGGTAACGTTCGGGCTTTCCGGGTCAAATGGAATGGCATTTTTGTTGACTGTTATCCCGATCTGGTCGAGTAAATGCTCGGACTCCTTACCGGTTAAGTTTTTGTTGCGAACATCTACCAGCATCAAATGGTTGTCCGTGCCGCCGGAAACAATCCGCAGGCCCCGCTCGCTCAGGTTTTGCGCCAAGGCATGAGCATTGGCTATGATTCGTTCTTGATAACCGCGGAAAGAGGGTTCAAGCGCCTCTTTAAAGGCTACCGCTTTAGCCGCAATAACATGCATCAGCGGTCCTCCCTGGGTCCCCGGGAAGATTGCTTTATCAATTTTTTGCGCATA
>DATAMA010000229.1:0-4310 GCA_036260765.1 Desulfobacteria bacterium
GTAAACTTCCATCGCGTAAGCAACACCAACGCCGGAACTCCCGGTAAATGCCCGGGCACCTGCTGGATTCAAGGCTGGGCTGCCACTCCCCAGGAAGCGTTGGACCTCACTCTGATGTACTATCGTATTGGCGAGGATCCCCGCGTCCTCTTGACCTTGTCGCCGAGACCATAGAGTGCCGTACGAGCCTCCGTCAGTAGTACACCGGCTCCACCCGAAATTCCAAAGTTAACCGAGTTATCGACTACGCCGACCGCTTTGAATCTGCCCAGCGCTTCCCGAACTTGTTCCGTTGGGAAAGGACGGAAAGTACGCAATCGAACAAGACCTACTTTTTCGCCCAGGTTACGCAGCCGTTTAACCACTGTCCGACAGGTTTCAGCATGACCGCCTTGCATGAAAATTACCACATCAGCATCGTCCGTCATAAACTCTTCTACCCAAGGAGCGTATTTGCGGCCGAAAATCTTGGCGAATTCGTCGTGAGCCTCTTCGATCACTTTACGTGCGCTTTCTATCGCTTGATAGCGCTGGTATTGCATTCCCGGGCCCATTTTCGGTTCCATCTGGGCACCAATGATTTGTGGATTACGGGGATCAAGGACATGCTGGTTTTTGTAAGGGGGGAGGAATTCTTTAACTTGAGCCCGGTCGGGAATGTCAACTTCCCCGAGAATATGGGAAACAAAATACCCGTCCTGACAAGCATACTGTGGTAAGAGGACGCGGGGATCCTCGCCAATACGATAGTACATCAGAGTGAGGTCCAACGCTTCCTGGGGAGTGGCAGCCCAGCCTTGAATCCAGCCCTGGTCCCGGCAGCACAGGGCATCGGTCTGTTCCGAGCCAAAGTCTCCTGGCGGGTCCAAAGTTCTGTCCGCAATCGCCATTTGAAGTGGCAGGCGTTCACCGGAAATTGGAGAGTAAACTTCCATCGCGTAAGCAACACCAACGCCGGAACTCCCGGTAAATGCCCGGGCACCTGCTGCGGACGCCCCGTAAACTACGCTCAATTGGCCATGTTCGCCTTCTCCATGAATAAACTCAGCATCTAATTCACCATCGGCTACCATCCTGGCCAATTCAGACATTATTCCTGTGTAGGGACGAATTGGGTAGGAACAAATCACGTCAACATCGGCTAATTTAACTGCATTAGCTGTAGCCACGCAGCCTGAAATCCGTTTTTTTACACCCATTCCTTATTTCACCTCCTGCAATTAGTCCTCAAAATCTAATTCCGGTACTAAACTGATAGCGCCCACGGGACAAACCTCGTTACAGATGCCACAACCCTTGCAGTACTTCAAATTGAAACTAACCGGCCCATCGTCACTTAGCTTAACGCATGAGTCCGGGCAACTAATCCAGCAAATCCGGCACTCGGTACACTGATTAGCATCTACAACAGGCCGACGGGTACGCCAATTTCCGGTAATCATACCCTCGTTTTCGGTTTTGGGAGAAGGCACTGTTCCGGCAAACGGTACTTCTTTAACGGGAACACTCACTGTTTCGCACCTCCTAACTGTTTAATTGATCAACCGGCTTTAACCAACGTCTTGGCATCAGTAACGACGGCCTGTTCAAAGGCCTTTTTCGCAGCGTTTTTATTTTCAACAACCTTAAGTAAACTATCAAACTGCACAATTCCTGTCGCTTTTACAATCGCCGCGGCTAAGGCCGCACCCATGCCTTTGCCGATACCTGAAGCGTCAGTAGCGCCCTCAGCACCGGATAGGGTAATTATCGATTTTGCCAGGCTGTTGGCGTCAACCGTAACGACGTAGGCCAGGTTTTCTGTATTCTTTTTAATAAACTTGAACAGGGCTTGAGCCGGGCGTTTGCTATTAATCACCAACACCGCCCCAGGCCTGATGCCGCCCAAGATGTCTACCCCTTTTACCAACGTCTCTTCCGTAAGAGCTACGATATCGGGCGTTTCATTCTCATAAACATACCTGGATTCAATTTCCTGATTACTGATTTTTCCGTAGGCCCGAACTGGGACATAAATACGGTCAGGCAAGTCCACATAATTTTCCCAGGCCTGAACGTACTTGCCTTCTCGAGCGGCAGCCTCGGTTAAGGCAACAACAACATCACGTGCTTCCTTGTTCTCATAAACACCCCGAGCCCAAACGGTAATTTGTTTTAAGCTAGGTTCCTCAAACAGATTTTGATTAGTCACCTTTTTATTGCCTCCTCTCTTTAATAGCTGATAGCTTTTCTTTGCCTTCGACCTTTTGCCCGGCCCCCAACTCACCTCCCCTACTTCCTTGGCGGTTTACTCCAACTAAGGCTTCCCTAAAAATTGATTGATTTATCTTGACCCTTGCACCACCCTTTGTTGACGCCATCAAGGCAATAAACGAAGCTTTATGGCACAAGGCGGCCAATTCCGCCCCAGATAGTCCGGCAGTTTCTTCTGCTAACCGTCTAAAATTTATACTTTCATCCATAGGTAGACGCTGACTGTGAATCCGTAAAATTTGTTCCCTCTCTTCTAGCTGAGGTAAAGGAAGCTCAATGATATACTCAAAACGGCCGGCACGAAGTAGTACCGGATCGATCAAATCCGGCCGGTTGCTCGCCCCTAATACCGTTACACCTTCCACTTGCTCCAAGCCGTCAAACTCTAATACAAGCTGGCTGATTAATCGTTCAGCCACATTATTGGCGCTGCTCGAACGGGAGCGAACTAACCCATCCAATTCGTCAAAGAACAGAATACACGGTGCGGTTTGCTTAGCTTTTACAAACAGGTCGTGCAAAGCCTTTTCCGCCTCACCCAGCCACCGGGACACCAAAGTCGGACCGCTGATACTGATAAAGTTGACCCGTGCCGATTTACCCGCTGCTTTGGCCAGGAGAGTCTTGCCACTTCCGCTGGGGCCGGTCAACAAGATCCCCCTGGGAGGAGTAAACCGGTATTCCCGGCAAGCCTCAGGATTATGTAACGGCAGTTCCAGTAAAACCTGCAAAGTCTCTTTGGCCTTAGCCAAACCGCCAATATCTTCCCAATTAACATCAGGGATCTCCGAGTAATACTCACGCGTCGCCGAAGGTTCCACTTCCCTTAATGCCATGGTAAAATCCGCCTGAGATACGGCAAAAGAGGGAATCTCACGGTTTTGGCCAACTTGAGCGAGAATTTTGCGCAGGGCTACCATCCCTGCCTCTTTACATAAAGCGGCTAAATCCGCTCCAACAAACCCGTAGGTAATTTGAGCTAAGTAAGCCAAATCCACGTCTTGATCCAAAGGCATCCCTTTGGTATGGATCTTTAAGATCTGTAGCCGACCTTCCCGATCGGGTGGCAAGATAGCCATCTCCCGGTCAAATCTCCCTGGTCGCCGCACTGCCGGGTCCAATAACCCAGGGATATTGGTAGCTCCAATCACGATCACCTGACCGCGATTTTCCAAGCCATCCATCAAAGCTAAAAGCTGAGCCACCACCCGTTTTTCTACCTCACCGTGGACTTCTGCCCGCCGCGGTGCAATAGCGTCTAATTCATCGAGAAAGATAATGCTCGGCGCCTGACGCCTCGCCTCTTCAAACACTTCCCTGATTTTTGCCTCGCTTTCACCATAAAACTTGTGCATAATTTCTGGCCCGTTGACATGGATGAAATGCGTCTTTGTCTCCGAAGCTACCGCCCTGGCAATCAGCGTTTTTCCGGTACCCGGGGGGCCAAAAAGTAAAATTCCTTTAGGCGCTTCGATCCCCAGTTTCCGAAAAATATCCGGAAATTTAAGCGGTAATTCCAGAATCTCCCTGATCTTTTGAACCTGTTGATTAAGCCCACCTACATCCTCATAGGTAACTCTTTCCCGTTCCGAATCACCCAGTTCAGGTTGAACTACATAAATTTGGGTCTCGGAGTTTACCGTCACCGTCCCGGAGGGTACAGTACCTGTAACTCGGAAACCTCGTTCCTGATGACCAAACAGAATTACCGATAATTCATCCTCACAGGTTAAGGGAAGCCCACGCAGAATATCCCGAAGTTCCCTCTCATCCTCTTTCCGCCATTCGGAAAAGTTCTCCAGGGGAGAAAGAACTAACTTATGGCCTTTGCGCATCTCACCCTTACAAACCTCCACTGTCTCGCCCAGCGAGGCCCCTGCATTTCGCCGAATGATTCCATCCATCTGAATTACCCGCAGACCGTAAACGTCACCAAACGCCGGAAACACTTTAACAGTCGTAGCCCGCTCGCCTTTGACCCTGATCACGTCGCCGCTCTCCACCCCTAATAGGTCTAAATCATCACGGTTAATGCGAACAATCCCCTTGCGGGCATC
>DATAMA010000009.1:0-9450 GCA_036260765.1 Desulfobacteria bacterium
AACATGAACCGGCGCAATCCGGCTAAAGCGGCATCAACGTTTTCACTCAGGTATACTTTGATCTGCGTGCTTCCCTGAGCTATTTGCCGTTGTGTCGTAGTGATTACGTCGTTCACTAACGTGGCAATCCTCTCTCCGTGACTCATGCCCAAGACAGTTAAATACTCCTGCGGTATTTCCGCCAACTGCAGCAAGCCCGCACGTACCGAGTCGTCAATGTCATGCTGAACATAGGCAATTTTATCGGCCAAGCGGATAATCTGTCCTTCCAGGGTGCCGGCCGTTTTATCCGTCTTGCCATATCCGCTGTGGTATAATATCCCGTCCAAAACCTCTGCTGTCAGGTTAAGGCCACGGTGTTTTTCGATCTTGGTCACCACCCGCACACTGTTCTCGTTATGTCGGAACCCACCGGGCAGCAAGCGGTTTAAAGCACGCTCTCCCGAGTGGGAAAAAGGTGTATGACCCACATCATGTCCAAGCGCAATTGCCTCGATTAAATCCTCATTAAGCCCTAATCCCCGACCGATTGTCCGGGCAATCTGACTAACTTCCAGAGTATGAGTCAGGCGGGTACGAAAGTGATCACCCTTGGCAGCCAGATAGACCTGGGTCTTATGTTTAAGCCGCCGGAACGACTTAGAATGAATAATCCTATCTCTGTCGACCATGTAACATGTACGTAACGGATCAGGCTGTTCCGGTCTGCTCCGTCCTTGGGAACAGCAGGCCAAGGCTGCGTGCTCACTTAAAAATTGTCTTTCTTTTGACTCTAACAGCTCTCGAATCAATGCTCAATTCACTTCCCACCCCTAATTTTCCATGAGTAAATAATAAAACCCTTTAACTCGACAATAATATCCAAAATAGCCCACTCTTCTCTTTTTAGCATAAATTTGATATTCTATTAGGGTGTTGTAATTTAATGTATTTTGGAGATTACCATGAAAATTACGGTTGGTGTATCCGCAAGAAAATATTTGGATGAGTTTATTTATAAAGAAGACAAGTTATACAGTTTTTTGCGTTTTGGCGTGATTGGCGTTGTCAACACTATTCATTACTACATTTGGTATCTATTATTACTAAGGTTAACAATCCCGTATGTAATCAGTCATATTACCGCTTTTACAATCAGTATGGTCGGTTCTTTTTTTCTCAATTGCTTTTTTACATTCAAGACAAAGCCAACATTTCAAAAGTTTATTAAATATCCACTCACAACATTATCAAACTTTGTAATTTCCACGCTCTCGTTAATTCTTCTCGTAAATATTTTACATCTTGACAGCAGGATTGCTGCACTTCTTGCCTCAATTTTACCTATACCGATCACCTTTATCATGACACATCGGGTCTTAAAGCACCCGGATGCCGTGGAAACCGGCCAGGTTTCTGATCGTAAAAAAAAAAATCAAAGTAATTATTGCTAATTTAATTTCCCTGTTTCTGTTGCTGGCCTTTTCAATCGGCTGTTATATCTACGTTTTTCGTCACGGTAGGCTTTTTGCCCAACCAGGTAGAGATAGTGCCTTACAGTTTATGTATTTTATCCCGTTTATTCAAAAAGCCTTTCTCGCCGGCCAACCATTTTGGTCCTGGTCATATGGCCTTGGCGGCGATGTTTTTGGGCAATTTAGCTACTACTATACCACAAGCCCCTTTTTCTACCTGATGCTCTTGGTGAGAGCCTTAGGTATAGGCAGCTGGACCTTAGGAGATACGCTGCACTGGAAATTGTTTTTCAGCATTTTCAAGCAGTTCCTGGCAATGTCTCTGATGTACTCCCTGTTAAAATACGAAGGTAAGAAAACTTACACTTCTTTGATCGGTGCTCTGGTATATGGTGGATCACTTTGTTTTATGTGGTTTGCCCTAATGTTTGACTTTATGACCGACGCTTACATTTGGCTGCCGCTGACCATTTTGGGATTTAGAAGACATCAAAAAACCGGGAAATGGCTGTTGTTTGTCGTTAGTGCTGCTTTCACCGCAGCTAATAGTTTTTATTTTGGGTTTGTCAGCTATGTTTTTTATACTATTTTTATTCTCGTCTCAGTTAAGGCTAGCGGGCAAACCGCTAAAGAGAAGATAACGGCGTATTTACACAACGTGTTAAAATATGCTGCGTTTGACCTCATGGCTTTAGCTCTGGCAGCGGTCGCCTTTGTTCCGTCTGTTTTAGCCTTTCTGAATACGGATCGTTTTTCAACCATCGTCAAAATGCCGCTGCTTTATGACAGTCGGTTCTTTCTCCAGTTACCGGAGAGACTTTTTTCCTATACCGATCTTTTGGGTTTTCCAATAATTGCCTTACTGATCTTGTTTTTACCCTGGAAACAGCTGTCTTCAATCACCCGGCAAAAGACGATCTTGGCCGGCCTGTTCACCCTTTTATACCTAACGCCTTACACAGGAAGTGTTTTCAACGGGCTCTCCTATACGGTTCCTAGGTGGCTTTATCTATTTATTTTTGCAGTCGCCTACGCCTTGCCAGATTGGCTAGAGGAAAATGACCGGCAAAAACGGTTTGGCTTATATTGCTTTGCAGTAATGGCTCTTTTTATCGGATATTCCTATTATACCAAGGGGGTTAGAGCAAGCGACTTCATCATCATAAACAACTCCCTGACTACACTTATCCGCCGCGTTGTTTTAGTGTTAAACGTCGTTTCTTTGCTGCTCTTGGCGCTGCGAAAATATCTTAAGCGGCGGTCCGCAATTATTGTCCTTAACTACGCCCTAGTACTTTGTATCATGAGTGGGTTATTGATTAACAATAACGTTTATCTGTACACGTTAAAGCCCTTTATGACAAGTTCAGTGCTACAGACTTCCGGCCTGGATAATAAAGAGGAGCAACAAATCTTCCGCCAAATTACCCCATCACGAAATGAGTTTTATCGGTCGGTATTCCGCAATTCGAGTATTGTGCAGATGAATTCCGCGATGAACTACGGTTTCTATGGTGCAAGCGCCTATAGCAGTATGATTGATGGTAATCTACATCGGTGGCTCAGGGTTGATCACAACATTTTAGTTCCCGGCGTAAGCCCCAGTTATTATGATAATTTTGATGACCGTCAGTTTTTGCAAGCTGCTTTTGCTGTTAAATACGTAGTAACACCCAAGACCTCGCCGATTTCGCCCTATGGCTTTAAGTTAATAAGCGAGACAGCCCATTACTTAATCTACGAGAATCAGCACGATCTCGGGTTAGACCTTTGGTATAACAGCACCACTGACAGACAAACTTATGCTAATCTAAATGTTGCCCAACGGGACGCGTTGCTGCTGCAAACCGCCGTGGTTGATCACAAAATCGCCGGCCTAACCAATTATCAGCCCCGGAATATCACGACCGAACTCAGCTTAAACTGGGCCCAAATGAAGACTGAAAATGCCGAATTTAAGGGTGGGATACTCAAAGCCGGAAAAAATGCTTACCTTTATCTTCCCATTGTTAATCGACCCAAACCTGCCAATGGTGAAATCCTGTTTAAAATGACGATAAAACCCCGGCAGGGGCAAACCGTTATCTTGAATATTAACGGTAAATCAACTCGGAAGATGTATGAATCCTATCCATATACCTACCCGCTCTCTGATTATGTTTTTCGTTTGGATGGTAATACAAATTTACTTAAAATCAATATTTCCGCCGGTGAATACAAAATCAGTAACGTCCACGCTTGGTTTAATTCCTATCAGCACTACCAAAGTTTAATAAACGACAGGAACAGGTATAACCTACAAAGTCTTTATGTTAATGGCGGGCAGGTAAGAGGCTTAATCACTAATCGCGAAAAGGGTATCGTTGCGCTCAACATTCCCTTCGACAAAGGTTGGTCTGCCACAGTCGATGGCCAAAAGCAACCGCTAATCAAGGTCAATGGTGTCTTTAGCGGCTTAGTACTTAAACCGGGAATTCACAACATCGCACTTAGTTATCTCACACCCGGCCTCGTTCCCGGTGCGGGAATCAGCGTACTTACACTTGTAATGATTATTGCCCTG
Source organism: Desulfobacteria bacterium (assembly GCA_036260765.1). GTDB lineage: Bacteria > Bacillota > Desulfitobacteriia > Desulfitobacteriales > JAJXUE01 > DATAMA01. The sequence continues at coordinate 4,018 of DATAMA010000009.1, forward strand.
TCTATTCGAACTCGCAAACGCCGGACTCCCTTGGACTTACCGGCAATCTATGATCTCTAAATTGTCACCAACCTGATCAATAAAGCAGAAGGGCTGCTGCCCTACGAACTATTCAGTTCGCAGAGTAACAGCCCCTTTTCTTTGCCTTGTTAAGTTATCGCGTCCTTAACGATTCTTGATCGTCGCTTGCGCTGCTGCCAGGCGGGCAATTGGTACCCGGAACGGTGAACAGCTTACATAGTTAAGTCCGGTCAGATGACAAAACTCGATAGAAGAAGGTTCGCCGCCGTGTTCGCCGCAAATCCCGATTTCCAGATTCGGATTAGCGCTGCGTCCAAGTTTAAGCCCCATCGCAATCAGTTTGCCCACACCTGTGCGGTCGATTGCTTCAAATGGGTTACGCTCCAGAATTCCTTTATCAAGGTAGGCGCCAAGGAATTTTCCTTCCGCATCATCGCGGCTAAAGCCTAAGGTAGTCTGCGTCAAATCGTTGGTGCCGAAGGAGAAGAATTCAGCAGCTGCCCCAATTTCATCAGCAGTAAGGGCGGCACGCGGAATTTCGATCATCGTACCAACTTTATATTCAAACTTAACGCCTTGTTCGGCCATAACCTGTGCAGCAATTTCATCAGTCTGTTTGCGGAGCATAGAGAACTCTTTGATATGAATGACTAGCGGAATCATTACCTTCGGATGAATCTCGTAGCCCTCTTTAACCAATTGAGCTGCAGCCTGGAAAATCGCCCGTACTTGCATCGCATAAATTTCCGGGAAGGTTACCCCAAGGCGGCAACCCCGATGGCCGAGCATTGGGTTGAATTCGGACAGGCCCCTTACTTTACGCAGCAGGGCTTCTTTCGCCGCGATTTGGGCCGGGTCACCCTTGGTAAGCTTTAGGGTATTTATTTCGATCGCCAGTTCCTCTGCGTTTGGCAGGAATTCATGGAGCGGCGGGTCGAGTAGGCGAATAATAACCGGCAGGCCCTGCATTGCTTTAAGAATGCCGTAGAAGTCACCCTGCTGCATCGGGAGCAATTTAGCCAGAGCAACCTCACGTTCTGCCAGATTCTCTGCCAAGATCATCTCCTGGACAATCGGCAGCCTTGCCGGGTCCATAAACATATGCTCAGTTCGGCAAAGACCAATACCCTGAGCGCCAAAGTCGCGGGCCTTTTGGGCATCCGGCGGATTATCGGCGTTGGCCATAACTTTCAGGCGGCGGATTTCGTCTGCCCAGACGAGCAGTTTTTGGAACTCTTCCATCAGCTCAGGATCAATCATCGGCACGGTACCTTTAATCACCCGGCCCGTTGCGCCGTCAATAGAAATGAAATCGCCTTTGTTAAAGGTTTGGTTATCTACAGAGAACTGCTCGTGAGTGTAATCAATCTTCAAAGTTTCGCAACCGCAGACACACGGCTTACCCATCTGCCGGGCCACAACAGCTGCATGGCTGGTCATTCCGCCGCGGCTGGTAAGGACACCTTGTGCAGCATAGATCCCGTGAATATCATCTGGCGTTGTCTCTGTCCTGACCAGAACCACTTTTTCTCCGTCTTTACCCAGTTTTTCTGCCTCATCGGCATCAAACACGACTTTACCGGAAGCGGAACCTGGCGAAGCCGGTAAACCTTTGGCAATTACATCAAGCTTAGCTGCGGGGTCGATCCGACGGTGCAGCAATTGGTCAAGCTGAGCAGGTTCAATCCGCATAATTGCTTCTTCTTTAGAGATAAATCCTGCTTCACACATTTCCACTGCAATGCGAATTGCCGCTGCAGCAGTACGTTTACCATTACGGGTTTGCAGCATATATAATTTTCCGCGTTCGATGGTAAACTCAATATCCTGCATATCACGATAGTGGTTTTCCAACAATGTGCTAACTTTCATAAACTGCTCGAAAACTTGCGGGTTTTCCTCAGCCAACTTGGCAATTGATTGCGGGGTACGAATACCCGCGACAACGTCTTCGCCTTGTGCATTCATTAAGTACTCGCCATACAGAGTTTTTTCCCCGGTCGACGGGTTACGCGTAAAGGCAACCCCTGTACCTGAGTCAAACCCCATATTCCCAAACACCATTGATTGAACATTAACTGCGGTGCCAATATCGTCAGGAATTTCGTTAATTTTCCGGTAAACGATAGCCCGATCATTGTTCCAGGACCGGAACACGGCACGAATCGCCTCTTCCAGCTGTTGCATTGGTTCTTGCGGGAATGGCCTGCCTACCTCAAACTCAACGGCTTTTTTATAATCCTCGATAATATTGCGCAAGCTGTCCGGGGTAAGCTCAGGATCAAATTTAACCCCCTGCTTGTCCTTGTGTCTTTGCAAGATCGTTTCAAATTTATGGTGTTCAATTTCCAGGACAACATTGGAAAACATCTGGATAAAGCGGCGGTAGCTATCAAGGGCAAATCTTTCGTTATTCGTTGCCTTGATCAATCCGTTGATGGTTTGATCATTAAGACCCAGGTTTAGAATGGTGTCCATCATGCCTGGCATGGAGATTTTTGCGCCGGAGCGGACAGATACTAACAGTGGATTAACCGGATCACCGAACTTCTTACCGGTGCTCCCTTCCACTTCACGGAGCGCAACCAATACCTGATCCATCATGCCTGCCGGAAATTGCTGATCGTTGTCATAATACTCATTGCAAGCTTCAGTAGTAATGGTTAATCCAGTCGGTACCGGCAAACCAATATTGGTCATTTCGGCCAGGCCGGCTCCCTTTCCGCCGAGCAGTTCACGCATATCGGCACTGCCCTCTTTAAATAGATAGACGTACTTCTTAGACATTTATATCCCCCTTAAAGTAGATTTCTAATATCTTACTCGCAGTTTCCTCTACTGCCTTGTTGGTAACATCAATTACCGGACAGCCTATCCGCCGCATAATCCCCTCTGCGTAGTCTAGTTCCACCAGAATCCGTTCCAGCGAAGCGTAATCGGCATTGGCGGTAAGACCCAGGGCCTTTAACCTCTCTGTTCGTATTTGATTCAGGAGTTGAGGCCTGATAGTAAGACCGATAATCTTTTGGGTCGGCGCCTGGAATAATTCTTCCGGCGGTGCAACCTCCGGTACCAACGGAACATTCGCCGCTTTAATTTGCTTGTGAGCCAGGTACATGCTCAGCGGGGTCTTGGACGTTCTTGATACGCCAATCAATACGATATCGGCATTCTTTATGCCGCGTGAATCTTTACCATCGTCATATTTAACCGCAAACTCAATCGCTTCTACCCTGCGGAAATACTGCTCGTCCAGCTTGTGCAGAAGTTTGGGGATTCGCTTTGGTTTACTGCCGGTGACATCTGCCAGGCCGTCAATCATCGGTCCAAGAATATCAACAGCAATAACCCCTTGCTCGTTGGCTTTTTCTATCAGATATTCTCTGAGCTCCTCGATCACCAGGGTATAAGCAATTAATCCTTTACTGACAGCGGCCTCCCGCACAATATTTAGCAAATGGGCCTTATCATGAACGTAAGGGACGCGGCGTACTTCCGTTTGTCCCCCGTCAAATTGGCTAGCTGCCGCTTTGGCGACAAGTTCAGCCGTCTCTCCTAAAGCGTCCGAGATCACAAAAATAACCGGAGTCTTGTTGGCGTTAATATTTCTTCCCCCCCGCTGTGTTACTTGATGTTACCCAATTCGACCAAAATAGCGGTAATATTTGTCTTAGTAAATCGACCGATAACTTCCAGTCTTTCTCTCCCGTCCTGGTTAATAATAACCTTTACTACCGGCAGAGAATCCACTTGGTGCTGGATAATTTTTCGTGCTGCCACCAATACCGGTTCCTCGGGGATAGTCCAAACAATGTTCGGCATCCTGGTCATGATTACCCCTACCGGTACCCGCTGCACATCGTTTTTCCCGAACGTCGCCTTCAGCAAGTCTTTACGGGATATAACACCTTCCAGTACTCCACCCTCGCTGACAACAAACAGGCTTCCCACATCCTCAAGGAACATGGTTACAATCGCGTCATAAAGTGAAGTATCCTCTTTTACGACAATTGGTACAGACTTGTAATCGCCGACCCGCAATTTTTGCAGCTTGTTGGCGACAATGATGTCGCTCGATTTTCCGCTAAAAGAGTAGCCTACGCGTGGCCGGGCTTCGAGCAATCCGGCCATGGTCAGAACTGTCAGATCCGGGCGTAAAGTTGCTCTTGTCAAGTTTAGCATTTCGGCAATCTGCTCGCCGGTAATCGGGCCGTTTGCCTTGACTATTTCCACTATTTTTTCCTGTCGTGCCGTAAACTCCAAGTAGCCACCCCCGGCCGATTATGTCATACTATTCGTGATTGTACCATACTATATATACTATTCGGCCGACGGAAATCCTGCTAATAAAACAAAAAAATATCTAAAAGTTGTCATTTATTTACCGGGCTATCACTAACTAAAACACCATCTCGAAAAGTGACTAACCGTTGAGCATACTCGGCGATATCTGGTTCATGCGTAACCAGGACAATCGTTACCCCTTCTTGATTCAAGCCCTGAAAAATCTCCATTATCTCTTCTCCAGAATGAGTGTCCAGGTTCCCGGTAGGCTCGTCAGCCAGAATCAACGCTGGTTCATTGACCAAGGCCCGCGCGATTGCTGCCCGCTGTTTTTGGCCACCCGAAATCTCATTTGGCTTATGCATTACCCGTTCTGCCAAACCGACCTTTTCCAAAGCCGCTAAGGCCCTTTGTCTACGTTTCGCCAAAGGGATACCCGCATACAACATCGGTAGCTCAACATTGCGCAATACCGTCAGGCGAGGCAGAAGGTTAAACGTTTGAAAGACAAAGCCAATCTGCCGGTTACGAATCCGTGCGAGCTGCAGGTTATCCATTCGGGAAACCTCTTGTCCGTTTAAGACAAATGAACCCTCCGAAGGCTTGTCCAGACAGCCCAGAATATTCATTAAAGTAGACTTTCCCGAGCCCGATGGACCCATGATCGCGACGAATTCTCCGGGGAAGATGTCCAGACTCGTCTCTTTGAGGGCTGCTACGGAAATTTTGCCGGTTGTGTAAGTTTTGCTTACGTCACGCAGGCTAATAATTGGCCCGTTTTCCATACCTCTACCTTCTTTATCTTTCTTATAAGAAGACCCGGTAACCTTGGCGCTCGTCACTTGGTCTTAATCGGAGCCCGGCCTGTCTAAGTTGCTTTCAGGTTCTTAAGCTGCTCTTAGGTTGTCCTATCAGTAGGGTGCTTGATTTTTTGGGAGCAGTGATTTTAATTTCAGCGTTCTTTCCCTGCGTGCTGGCAAAATGCTTTAAGCTGCTCTTAGGTTGTCCTATCAGCAGGGTGCTTGATTTTTCTGGAGCAGCGATTTTAATTTCAGCGTTCTTTCCCTGCGCGAAGCGTCTAAATAGAAAGAACGCTGAAATTTTATGAGCGGCGGAAGAAAAATCAAG
>DATAMA010000025.1:0-2013 GCA_036260765.1 Desulfobacteria bacterium
CACCTCCTGAAAAATAAACAAAAAAGCGGATAATAATATCCGCTTGCTCACAAAAAGAATAACTCTTGTTGCTCTGCTAAACCTCATCGACATTGCCATGAGGTGAGAAGCGGATGGCCTCTACTTTTATAGCCTTAAACAATATAGCATATGGTAATTATGTTGTCAATTTTTATTTTCTCGGTGATTGGCAATTATCTTTTTAACCGAATTTCTTCGAGCAGCCCTGCTTTAAACTCCGCTACATCTTTAGCACCTAGGTCCCCTTCGCTCCGATGCCGGACAGCCACGGTTTTGCTTTCTATTTCTTTATCGCCAATTACCAAGATATACTCGACTTTAGCAACTTGGGCCTCGCGAATTTTATAACTGATTTTCTCACGCCGGTCATCGACCTCGACCCTAATGTCACTTGCGGTAAAGTCGGCAGCGATTTCCTTAGCATACTGCTCGTGTCTGTCGCTAATTGGCACGATTCTAACTTGCACTGGGGCCAGCCAAGCCGGAAATGCTCCGGCGTAATTCTCAATCAGGATGGCGATAAAGCGTTCAATACTGCCAAAGATCGTACGGTGAATCATCACCGGGCGATGTTTCTGGCCATCTTCCCCGATATAGGTCATATCAAATTTCTCCGGCATCTGGAAGTCTAATTGAATTGTGCCGCACTGCCAGGTCCGACCTAAACAGTCACGCAGGTGAAAGTCAATCTTCGGCCCGTAAAAAGCCCCATCACCAGGATTTACTTTATAAGTTAATCCTTTTGTTTCCAACGCCTCCTTAAGGGCGTTGGTGGCCATTTCCCACGCTTCGTCAGACCCCATTGAGTTTTCGGGCCGTGTCGATAATTCTACATGATACTCAAAACCAAAGACCTTATAGAAATAGTCAACTAAACTGATGACCCCAACCAACTCATCGTTGATCTGACTGGGCAAGGCAAAGATGTGCGCGTCATCCTGGGTGAAATTACGAACTCGCAGTAACCCATGCAAAGCACCGGAAAGCTCATGGCGGTGAACCAGCCCCAACTCTCCCATTCTGAGTGGTAGGTCACGATAGCTGCGTAATTTGGTCTTGTAAACAAGGATACCACCCGGGCAATTCATTGGTTTAACCGCATAATCGATGTCATCGATTTTGGTAAAGTACATGTTTTCTTTGTAATGATCCCAATGTCCGGATTGTTCCCAGAGCTGACGGTTCAAGATGATTGGAGTTTTAATCTCTTGATAGCCGTTTTTCTTGTGTTGCTGCCGCCAGAAATCCTCCAATTCGTTCCGCAAAACCATGCCTTTTGGATGGAAGAACGGGAAACCAGGACCTTCGTCATGAAAGCTGAACAGATCCAATTCTGTCCCGATCTTCCGATGGTCGCGGCGTTTCGCCTCTTCCAACATAAACAGGTATTCATCCAATTGTGCCTTCTGCGGGAAAGATGTACCGTAAATCCGCTGCAGCATCTTATTCTTTTCGCTGCCCCGCCAATAGGCCCCGGCAACACTCATTAGCTTAACCGCTTTGACCTTACCGGTCGCAGGCACATGCGGGCCGGCACATAAATCAACGAAGTCCCCCTGACGATACATAGAAATTACCGCATCCGCCGGCAGGTCGCGAATCAATTCAACCTTATAAATTTCGCCGCGGTCGGCAAAAAACTCAATCGCCTCTTCCCGGGCAACTTCCGACCGTTCAAAGGCATAATTATCTTTTACAATCCGGGCCATTTCTTGCTCGATCTTCACTAAGTCTTCCGGGGTAAAGGTATGTTCCGAATCAAAATCATAATAAAAGCCGTTGGCGATCGCAGGACCAATCCCCAGTTTAGTGCCCGGGAACAGCCGCTGCACGGCCTGCGCCAGGATATGGGAGGTACTGTGGCGTAGAGCTTGTTCACCGTCCGGTAAATCAAAAGTCAGAATTTCCAAATCACAATCCTGATTGAGCTTGGTGCTTAAATCTACGGTATGTCCATTTACCTTCGCTACCAAGGCACTTTTCGCGAGGCCT
>DATAMA010000029.1:0-5637 GCA_036260765.1 Desulfobacteria bacterium
AGACATTATGCACAATCAATTGCCCTCGAAGATGAGGTACTTCAGGCGGATCCTCAAGCTTACGAAGCCGATAGTATTAAGGGCATTGCCCAGGCTTACAGGGGAAATTTCACTCAGGCCATGGCGACGCTTGACCAAGCCCTCGCCCTAGAGCCGGATTTTGCCGGTGCTCGCTTTAACAAAGCACTGACGTATGAACTTTTCGATTATTATGACCAGGCTATTAGCTGGTATACCAAAGCATTAGAAGTAGAAAAGTCTTGTTGGAGCTACTATGGCATCGCCAGTATCTACGGTAGGCGCGGTGACGTTGCCAACACCGTCAAGTATTTGAAGATGGCTATTGCCATTAACAGTGGCACCAAAGGGGCTGCCCGCGAAGAAAAAGATTTTAATCCAGTTAGGACCAGTCCGCAATTTCAAGCCCTGCTCAAATAAGGAGCAGCCACACGGCAAAGCCCTCCCAAGGTGTCAAACTGATATGTTCCGCATTTGCATATCAATTTACCGCCTGGGAGGGCCTTTTAGATTTTAGCCGCTCTCCGGAGCCGATTTATTCAAGCTGCAATTGTATCTATACTGTTAACTGTGACGTACTTAAGCCTTAACCTGCCGGCTGCCCGGCTTTTCGACCGGAAGTCCTTCTTTACACATCGGGCAATGTTCCGGTTCGTAAGTAGCCAAGTCTAAATTCAGCATGGCTATAATCGGTACCTCTAGTTTCGCCTTTCCCCCGCTGCGGTTAACAAGCACCGCAACGCCGACCGGCACACCGCCGTTGGCTTTAACGATATTGATTACTTCCTGCACTGAACCACCGGTGGTAACAACGTCCTCAACTACGAGGACCCGTTGTCCAGGCTCAATCGTAAAACCGCGTCTTAACTTCATTTCCCCATTTTCCCGTTCACTGAAGATGCCCGGGACGCCTAGTTGCCTGGCAACTTCGTAAGCAACGAGAATTCCGCCCATCGCCGGTCCGACCACCAATTCGACCTGTTGATCACGGACTTGGTCAGCCAGTTGTTTGCACAATATTTCAGTGTATTCCGGGTATTTCAAAACTTGCGCACACTGCATATATCGATTGCCGTGCAACCCGGAAGTATAACGAAAATGTCCCTGTTTCAAAGCGCCGCACTTGGCAAAAATGTCCATAACTTCATCATTTGTCATCATTGTTGCTCATCTCCTGCAAAATCTTCCTACATGCCGCTTTAGGGTCTGGCGCACCTGTTATTGGCCGGCCAATGACTAAATACGTAGAGCCTAGCCGCAGCGCTTCAGCCGGGGTGGTCACGCGCTTCTGGTCGTTAAGCGCCGCCCATACCGGGCGTACACCCGGGGTAACCGCAATAAATTCAGGCCCGCAAGCTGCCCGGATCATTTCCACTTCCTGAGGCGAGGCAACCACACCGTCCAGTCCGGCTTCTTTGGCCAACAAGGCCAAAGCCTGCACGTGTTCTTTCAGCTCCCTGTTCACACCTGCTTCCCCGGTTAATACCGTCTGACTCATACTGGTTAAGACCGTAACCCCGATCAGCTTGGGAACCGGAATTCTTTCTTGGGCGGCAGCCTCCCGGACAGCTTCAACCGCTCGCTGCATCATTTCCTTGCCCCCGCCGCAGTGAACGTTCAACATCGCCGCTCCCAACCGGGTAATCGCTGCAGAAGCACGCGCGACGGTGTTGGGGATGTCGTGAAATTTCAGGTCCACAAACACCTTGGCGCCGGCGTCTGAAATCTCACGTACGATTTGCGGCCCTTCTGCCGAAAACAATTCCATCCCCACTTTAAACCAGTTAAGTTCTGAGGCAAGATTTGTCACCAGTTCCATCGCCTTGATCCGATTATCTACGTCCAACGCAACGATAACCTTTTGGTTGGGCCTTCCGGGTAGTTGATCTGTTAGACCCATTTTGCCACCTCTATCTATTTCTTTACTAAGCTGTTACCGGCGCCACGCCGCCCCGATCAGCTCGTTTACGTCTTTAATGCCGTTATCCAAACAGTAGGCCTCTATTCCTGCCACTACCTCATGCGGCGCCGCCGGATTGACAAAATTGCCGGTTCCAATCGCTACCGCCGTAGCGCCGGCAAGGATGAACTCGAGAGCATCCGCCGCAGTAAGGATTCCCCCCATCCCAAGAATCGGTACCTTCACCGCCTGAGCCACCTGCCATACCATCCGTACTGCGACCGGTTTAACTGCCGGTCCGGATAATCCGCCCATGATGTTCGCCAGTACCGGCTTCCTTGTTTTGATATCGATGGCCATTCCCAACAGGGTATTAATCAAGGATAAGGCATCAGCCCCGGCATCGACTACTGCGCGGGCAATTTCGGTAACATCGGTCACATTTGGCGAAAGCTTGACGATTACCGGCAGTTTGGTGTTATCCCGTACGGCTTTAGTAACCTGTGCTGCCATCAAGGGATTAGTGCCAAACTGAATCCCACCGTGTTTTACATTCGGGCAGGAGATATTTATTTCGATGCCGTCAATGCCGCCGGCCGCCTCGAGCCGGCCGGCCACATCGGCATAGTCGTCTACGCTGTTGCCGGAAATATTGGCAATAATCTTTGTCGGCAGTTCACGTACCTGCGGTAGGTAATCGGCAATGAACTTTTCAATCCCCGGATTTTGCAGCCCGATGGAGTTTAGCATGCCGCTTGGAGTCTCCGCAAGCCGCGGCATCTGATTACCTGATTTGGGCTCGCGGGTCAGCCCTTTCAGTGCGATTGCCCCTAGCTCCGACGGGGGCAGATAAGCGGCATATTCCTGACCAAAGCCATAAGTCCCGGAACTGGTTGTTACCGGGTTTCTTAAAAAAATACCGCCGAGATTGACTGCCAGCTTGACTGCTTGATCGTCTTTCCGGTTCACTCCCAAACCACCTCCCGAGCCTCAAAAACCGGCCCATCCGTGCATACGCGGCTGTGCCTTTTATCGCCTTGGACAGTTTTGGTTTGGCACACGCAACCTAAACACGCCCCAACTCCACACGCCATATGCTCCTCCAGGGAAACCTGACAGGGTATGTTATGCTCAATTGCCAAACGGGCTACCTCCCGCAGCATCACTTTCGGACCGCAGGTATAAATCCTGCCCGCTTTGTCTATTGTCTGTTCTAATAATTCAGTGACTAGCCCTTTGCGGCCAAGGCTGCCGTCATCCGTGGCAATTTGCAGTTCCAGACCCATTTCCTGCAGACGGGCGCCTCCGCTGCTGCTTAAAAGCTGTCCATTGCGCGACCCCAATAAGCAAATCGGCTCCCGAAGCCTGGCCGCCAGAAACACGAGCGGTGCAATACCCATTCCACCGCCAACCAGGATCGCCGGTCCTTTGCCGTTTAGCTCAAAACCATTGCCTAGCGGCCCCTGTACGTCCAGCACTTCCCCAGGTTTTACTTGACTGAGCAGTTTTGTTCCCTCGCCAACAACCTGGAACAAAACCTCCACCTGATTTCCGGTCGCATAATGGATACTCAGGGGCCTGCGCAATAACGGCGCGCTGGCGCCGGAAACCCGGATATTTAAAAACTGTCCGGGTTTTGCTTCACCGGCTAACCATTCTTGCGCCAAGACCAACTTGTAAATGCCGGATAAAACCTGGTCATTGGCCAAAACTGTGGCCTTCAGCAACCTACCCATTTAACATTCTCCTTCCGGCATATAACACTGTAGCGGAATCAGCGGCGGACTCTTTTCTTCCAGCACCATTAAAATTGCATTAGCGGTATCCAGACTCGTCAGGCAAGGGATGCCGTTATCCGCAGCTGCGCGCCGGATCATAAAGCCGTCACTTTCATGGTGTTTGCCGCGTGTAATCGTGTTTACCACAAGATTAGCCTTACCGCTTTTGATCAGTTCAATGATTTCTTCGGAGCCTTCTTGCAGTTTTTTAACTCGTTCCACGTTCAACCCGAACTTTTTGAGGTAAGCGGCTGTTCCCGAAGTAGCAAAGAGATGATAACCAAGCCGGACGAAGCGGCGGGCAATCGCCAAGGCTTCCTCTTTATCCTTATCAGCTACCGTGAATAACAGGTTACCGGTAGGCTCCAGGGCATTACCTGTGGCCACAAGTGCCTTATATAGCGCTTTCGCGTACGTGTGGTCGACACCCATCACCTCGCCGGTTGATTTCATCTCCGGTCCAAGAGACGTATCAACCTCCAGCAGTTTGGCAAACGAGAACACCGGAGCTTTAACGGCCACAAACTCCGGCCGCGGTGCAACCCCACTGGTAAATCCCAGATCTGCCAGGCGTTTACCCATAATTACCTTGGTCGCAAGATTGACCATTGGAATGCCCGTAACCTTGCTAAGGTAAGGAACGGTCCGGCTGGAACGCGGATTTACTTCGATTACATAGACCTGGTCTTCATGCAAAACATACTGGATGTTCAGCAAGCCTTTGATATTTAGTGCCCGGGCCAGCTTGACAGTGTACGCCTCGATTTGGCTGATTGCTTGTGCGGAGAGTGTTTGCGGGGGAAACACCGCAATGGAGTCACCGGAATGGACCCCGGCCCGTTCAATGTGATCCATGATTCCCGGAATAAATACTGTCTCACCGTCAGAAATTGCATCTACTTCAATTTCTTTGCCCACGAGATATTTGTCGACCAGAACAGGGTGTTCCGGCGATGCTTGTACCGCTGTGTTCATATAGGTGATTAAGTCATCCGTATTATACACAATCTCCATTGCCCGGCCGCCCAGCACATAGGAGGGACGAACCAGTACCGGGAAACCAAGCCGTTCAGCGATGTCTACCGCTTCCGCCACTGCGAAAGCCGTTCCGCCGGCAGGCCGGGGAATGTGCAGACCTTCCAGGAGTTGATCAAACTTCTCCCTGTCCTCCGCCTGGTCGATATCAGCTAAAGCTGTACCGAGAATTTTAAACCCGCGCTTAGTCAGCGGTAGGGCCAGATTGATTGCCGTTTGACCGCCAAATTGGACGATTACTCCCTCCGGTCTTTCCTTTTCCAGGATATGAATCACATCTTCCGGTACCAGCGGCTCAAAATAGAGCCGATCGGAGGTGTCAAAATCGGTGCTGACCGTTTCTGGATTATTGTTAATGATAATTGATTCAAAGCCCTGCTCACGTAAGGACCACACGGAATGGACCGAGCAATAGTCAAATTCAATTCCCTGCCCGATCCGGATTGGCCCCGAGCCCAATACCACTACTTTTGGTCTGTCGGTTACTTCTACTTCATCTTCACAATCATAGCTTGAATAGAAGTAGGGTGTCGCTGCTTCAAATTCTGCGGCACAGGTATCAACCATCTTATAGACCGGTTTAATCCCCAGTTCCTTGCGAACTTCCTCTACCCGTTCTTCACTTAGCTGCAAGTGACGGGCAAGTTCCCGGTCTGAAAAGCCCAAATCTTTTGCCTGCTTGAGTAAAGCATAACCGGCACTTTTCGGTGTCAGGCACGTGTCTGTACCGAATGCTTTACGGATCCCTTCCGCTTCAAACCGCTGGCCGAGCGTGACGATATTCCGGATCTTTTCCAGGAAAAACGGGTTCCACTTAGTCAGTTCTTCAATCTGTGCCAATTGCCAGTCGCGGCGGAAAGCCTCAGCGATATAAAACAGGTGCAGGTCATCAGTGGTTTTTAGTTT